>NZ_KQ961780.1:0-134565 GCF_001563605.1 Corynebacterium sp. CMW7794 | reverse complement strand
CTACTCAAACGGAACAAAACCTGGGGCACTTCAGAACGAGTGTTTAATCGAAAGCGTATACGCAACCCCAACACCCGCCAGGGGTAGTTGGGAGGGTTGAGTGAAAAGGGTGCAAGAACGCGTATTGGTCGGATAAAACGCGTGAGATTTCCCAGTACATCATCTAAATTGAGCGCATGATTACTGTGATTCAACCGGACCCTAAGGTGACCGTCGACCGCTTTGGTCAGTGGCTTAAAGCGGGCTTTCGGATTGTTGAACTCTTCCGGAATCCGGTCCCGAGGATGGAGGAGTGTGCAGGGGGCATCGTAGTGCTGGGCGGCACAATGAACGCCGTCGAAGGGCCGGAGTGGCTGCCGGCTTTGCGGCAGTTGCTCGTGGATGCGGTGGATAAAGAGATTCCAGTTCTCGGGATCTGTCTCGGACACCAGGTTCTCGCCACAGCCTTCGGCGGCGAGGTCGCGGTGGGGACGGCGGACGCCAAGGAGGACGGGCCGTACGAGATCCGTGTGAACGACGCGGGTCAGGCGGATCCGGTCCTGCGCGTGCTCGGAGAGTCCGCCATCATGCCGGAGTCGCACAATGATGCGGTGACGGTACTTCCGCCGAATGCGCAGCTCTTGGCGTCGAGCGAACGGTGCCGGGTCCAGGCCATGCGGATCGGCTCGGCGGTGTCTGTGCAGTTTCACCCGGAGGCCTCGCCTGCGACGATGGCGCGGTGGGCGGAGATGTCCGGCTTGGATGGCGCAGAGATGCAGCGTCGCATGGAGCTTGCCGATGCCCCCATCCGCGCCGCTGGCCAGGCTATCGCCGCCGCATTCTCAGCGGAATGCAGCGCTGAGGGGCGCTAGCGGCACGTGTGGGTTGGCGTGATCGACCCAGGCGAGCTCAACGATTTCGGCGGCCGGCTGGGCAATGATCGGCCGCGGGTACTCAAAGAGGTGCGCGAGGACGGTGTAGCCCGGCTCATTGGAGGCGGGCGCGGTGCGGGCGCCGAGGGGGACCAGGTCGCGCCTGTCGAGGTAGACGGTGAGTTCTTCGGCGACTTCGCGCACGGCGGCATCGGCAGGCTTTTCGTGGGCTTCGGGCTTGCCGCCGGGGAACTGGAAGGCGGTGGTGCCGCGCTTGCGGACCTGAAGGATGCGGCCGCGGGAGTCGCGGAAGATAACGGCGCTGACCTCGATGATGGGCATGGAGGCTAGTCTAGATCTCATGGAAATTGTGGGAGCTATCGACGCCGAAGGGCGCTGTGCTCATTGGCACAGCGCCCTTGATGTGGTGGCGAATAAGTGCGCCACCTGCGACACGTGGTTTGCCTGCGCGTGGTGTCACCCGGCGGACCATGCGTTTGGGCAGATGCCCTTAGACGAACCCGCCGTCATGTGTGGAGTCTGCGGGCATCAGATGACGTTCCACGAGTACGGGACGGAATGTCCCTCCTGTGGTGCCCCGTTTAATCCCGGGTGCACAACCCATGCGGAGATGTACTTCCAGGTTTAGAAGGAGGACAGGTTGGCGAAGTCGCCGGCCTGGACCTTGGCGATGGCCGCCTGGATGAGCTGCGGGACGTTGGGAACGCGGACGGTGACGTTCGCGGCCGGGACCGGCACGTCGATGGTCGGCTGGCCGGCCTGGACGAACAGCGGGATGATGCGGGTGTTGTTCTGCGCCGGAGCCTGGTTGTTGTTTGCCGGGGCCGGGGTGTTCGACTGGTTGTTCGCCGGGGCCGGGGTAGTGGTGTTGTTCGTGGTGGTGTTGTTGGACTGCGTTCCGCCATTCGCCAGGTTGCAGCGGGCGATGGCCTCGTCGGCGCGGGAGATGGCGTCGCGGATCTGCGGGCCGCGGGAGTCGAAGGTGGCGACGGCGAGCGCCTGGCGCTTCTTGTTGTTGTAGTCCGTCGGGTTTGTGTAGTACTTCGCCGCCTGCTCACAGGAAATCTGGCCGGAAGGAACCTTGGCCAGGTAGTCATCGATGGCGTCAGCAGATGCTGCCGGAGCAGCGAGAGTGGCGGTCAGGCCGGCGGTGGCGGCGAACAGGGCAGCTTTACGTGCGATAGTCATGCGGGCCATTGTGTCACGAATGTGACGCATGTGAAAGACCTGTGTGAGCCCGTACGCTGGCCCTATTCGGCTTCACCTGGGGTTTGTGCGAACTTAGGAATTTACTGCCAGTTCCATTCCGAGGAACTTTTCGGTGACGCGGGCGTATGCCTGGACGGTGAGCTCGAGGTCTTCCAAGTGCAGGCACTCGTCGTGGCTATGGAGCTCCGCGTTGGCGGTCGCAAGGTCGCGTTCTGGCGCGTGGAGGGCAAAACCGTAGCCCACGCCGCCCAGGCGGCGTGCGACGCGGAGATCGGAACCGCCGGTCGCGAGCGTGGGGACGACGTCCTTGCCGGGGAAGAACTCACCGACGGTCTCGACGAGGGTGTCCCACAGCGGGCCCGTGGTCGGGGAGACCGTGGCGTCCTCGTTGATGAGGTGCTCGATCTCTACGTCGATATCGCCGATGGCATCGCGGAGCATCTCGTCGACCTCGTTCTGAGTTTGTCCCGGTAGCGGACGGATATCCATTTCCAGGTACGCATGCGAGGGCAGCACATTGATGGCGCCACCAGCGCGCAGCACCGTCTGGGAGATGGTCGTGTGCGAAAACGCATGCGCGAACGCGGAGAGGTTGCCGAACGGGGAGAAGTCGCCTGAGTCGATGAGCTTCTCGGACTCGGGGTCGAACTTAAACGACTCGCGGAAGCCCTGCCAGATGGGATCGTTGGCGATGGGCAGATTCGCTTCCGCGATGCGACGGGCGACCTCGCCAATCTTTAGGATTGCGAAGTCCTTGTTGTACGGGGTTGAGCCGTGTCCCGCATCGCCGTGGACGTGGATGCGGCGCTGTGCCGCGCCCTTCTCGCCGACAATGACGGCGACGCCGCCCGGCAGGTGGCTGCCACCGGTCTCGGACAGGCAGTTCTTCCAGTTGATGGCGCCGGGGTTCTCGCGCTCGAACCAGCGCGCGCCCAGGCCGCCACGGGCTTCTTCGTCAGCGAGGGCGGCAAAGGTGAGGGTGCCGCCCGGGTTGCCGCGGCGGGCGACCTCACGGGTGACAGCGGCCATCGTTGCCGTGATGAAGAGCATGTCCACGGCGCCGCGGCCGTAGAGCTTGCCGTCCTCGATAACCGCCGCGAACGGATCCTTCGTCCACTTATCGGCGTCCACCGGCACGACGTCCGTGTGGCCGAGGAAGGTGAGCGGTTCCTTGTCCGGATCGCCCGGCACGGTGAATATAATGCTCGTGCGGTGGGGGTGCGGCTCGAAGCGTTGCACCTCGACACCGGAGCCGACGAAGAACCTCTCCAGTGAGTCCGCATTGCGGACCTCGAAGCCAGAATCCGCGGTCAGGTCGTTGACGCAGGCGTTGCGGATCAGTTCTTGGAGAAGTTCCAGGGTGTCGTCGTAAAGAGTCATGGCTCAATTGTAGGTTTGTGCCTTTATCGGGGGAATTTTGCGGAAAACGATCAGAAAATTGAACACCGTTCAGGAAAATTGTTTAGGGTATCCGCATGACTATTCTTGACACCGCGCGCGCGAAGGCCCTCGAGCAGGGCATCGGCCTCAACGAAGAAGAACTCCTGGAAATCCTCCAGGTCCCGGACGAGCAGCTCGAGGAGCTCGCCGATATCGCCCACCAGACCCGTCTGAAGTGGTGCGGTCCCGACGTCTCTGTCGAGGGCATCATCTCCATCAAGACCGGCGGCTGCCCCGAGGACTGCCACTTCTGCTCGCAGTCGGGCCTGTTCGAGTCGCCGGTGCGTGCGGCTCGTTTGAATATTCCTGAGCTCGTCGAGGCCGCCCAGAAGACCGCGAAGACCGGCGCCACCGAGTTCTGCATCGTCGCAGCCGTGAAGTCTCCGGATGATTCGCTGCTCGACCAGGTCGGCGAGGCGATTGCCGCCATCAACGACGCGGTCGACATTGAGATCTCGTGCTCGCTCGGCACGCTTACCCGCGAGCAGGCTCAGCGCCTTAAGGACATGGGTGCCCAGCGCTACAACCACAACCTGGAGACCTCCCGCTCCTTCTTCCCTCACGTTGTCACCACCCACACCTGGGAAGAGCGCAAGGAGACCCTCGACCACGTCCGCGCGGTGGGCATGGAAGTCTGCTCCGGCGGTATCATCGGCATGGGCGAGTCGCTCGCGCAGCGCGCCGAGTTCGCTGCGCAGCTCGCTGAAATCGAGCCCTTCGAGGTTCCGATGAACTTCCTCGACCCGCGCCCAGGCACCCCGTTTGCAGACCGTCCGCTCGTTCCCCTCGGCGAGGCACTGCGTGCGGTTGCAGCATTCCGCTTGGCGATGCCCTCTGC
This sequence comes from Corynebacterium sp. CMW7794, assembly GCF_001563605.1. Lineage (NCBI taxonomy): Bacteria > Bacillati > Actinomycetota > Actinomycetes > Mycobacteriales > Corynebacteriaceae > Corynebacterium > Corynebacterium sp. CMW7794. Next base: position 130,206 of record NZ_KQ961780.1, on the reverse strand, counting down.
GACCTTGCGCTTCGCCGGCGGCCGCGAGCTCTCGCTGGGCGATGACGGCACGGAGAAGGGCCTGCTTGGTGGCATCAACGCGATCATCGCGGGTAACTATCTCACGACGCTTGGCCAGCAGATCGAGAAGGACGTGGACATGCTCCACCGCATCGACCTGCCGATTAAGGCGCTGTAATGCCTGAACAGTCTGCTCTAGCGGCGGCGGTGCTTGCCGGGGAGACTCCGGTCTTCCATCCCAATACCGGTGAGCCCTTCGCTGAGGTGACGCACCTTCACCCGGCCGCCGCGGCCGGCCTGGACGTGCCGCGCTACTGCCAGCTGTGCGGGCGCCGCATGGTCGTGCAGGTGCGCCCGGATGGCTGGAGCGCGCGGTGCTCCCGCCACGGCGAGCTGGATTCTGACTGGCTCTACGAGGAACACTTGCCAGCGTAAACTCGGCCGCATGGCTTTTGAAGATCCCGGCATTGCGCTTGCCCACCGCTCCGCGCTGCGGTCTATCCAGCGCGTGGTGAGCGAGACAACTGAGCCGACCCCGAACGCGGCGGAGCGGGTCGCTGAGCAACTGCGCGCCGGCGGGGTCATGGTCCTCACGGGAGCAGGCGTGTCGACGGATTCCGGTGTGCCGGACTATCGGGGACCGCATGGGTCGCTTGCCCGCCATACGCCGATGACGTATCAGGAATTCCGCTATGATTCCGCCGCGAGCCACCGCTATTGGGCGCGCTCCTTCGTGGGCTGGCGCGTTATGGACGCGGCGCGGCCGAATCGTACGCACTTCGCGCTCGTGGAACTCGAGCGCGCTGGATTGGTATCCGGCATCGTTACTCAAAACGTCGATGGCCTCCACAAGGAAGCGGGGACCGAGACGCTCATTCCACTCCACGGCGATATGGAACATGTCGTGTGTCTGAACTGCGGGTACGCAGAAGACCGTGGGGCCTTCGATGCCCGCCTTGCGGCTGCGAATCCCGGCTATCTCGAGCGCTGGGTCGTCCGCGCGGACCAAGTGAATCCGGACGGCGACGTCGCGCTGTCGCAGCAGGCGGTCGATGAGTTCGTGATGGCACCGTGCGTCCGCTGTGGTTCGGAGCTGCTGAAGCCGGACGTCGTCTACTTCGGCGAGCCGGTTCCGGCGGAGCGGCGGGACGCGGCGCGTGCGCTGCTTGCGGACTCGCGCTCGCTGCTTGTCGCCGGTTCGTCGCTCGCCGTGATGAGTGGCTATCGCTTCATGCTCGATGCGCTCAAGCAAGGCAAAGAGGTCGCCGTGGTGAACGGCGGGCCAGGGCGCGGCGACCCTAAGGCCACGACGCTGTGGCGCACGCAGGTCGCGCCGGCTTTTGATGAGCTACTGGATCTGCTTGATGTCTAAGGCTGGGGTACGGCAGGCCTAAAGCTTCTCGAAGTACATGACTGCGGTGTCGGTGTTTTTCTCTGGTGCCGGGGGATCGGTCTGCTTGCCTCGCCACAAGGGGCTGATGCCTGGCATGAACCAGGCGAGCAGGGCAACGAAAACCGCGATGACGATGGCGGCGGGAGTTGCATATTTGGACGGCACGAACCAGTATCCGGCCGCGCACAAGGCGATGATGACACAGACCCACAAGGGGACCAGGATGCCGAGGTTGAGCCGCCGCGTGGCGCGGTATTCGGCCCAGTCTTCGCCGGGGAAGCGAGTGCGCGCCTCGGAGCGAATCCGACGCGCAGTCTTGTGCTGTTGCAGCACCGAGGCGATGAGGGTGAAGGCCACGCCGGCGCCTGCAACGAGCATGTCTGCGGTGACGGCTCCATAAGCTGCAATCGCGAGCGCGAGAGACAGCGCAAGGCGCTCGGAGATGCTGAGAGGTAGCCCACGCGTGGGGTCTACGTCGGGATACAGATTTTTGAAGGCGCTGGTAGACGAGGGTGTCATGGCCGAATGAGGGTGTCCTTTATTGGGGGTGGCTTACCTAATTTAGGTTAGTGTAACCTATACAAAACCGATTAGGTATGTATAGCCTAAATTCTGATTCTTTTTGTTCATCGCATCAATACTTCATGAGGACTTTCTCCGTGATTCTCCGTCGAATATTGGGCACTCTTGCTGCCAGTACCCTCATCGCACTCCCTTCGGTCGCGCTCAACGCTCCCGTAGCCTCGGCTGCCGGCACCTGCTCCTGGAATTGGGGCATTAAGCAGTCCTACCGAAGCTATATCCAAGGCCAAGTCGCCAAAGGCCAGTGGGAAACGGACGGCATTGGTTTTACCGGTTCCGAAACCGGCGCAGACGGTGCTTTTACCTTCACTCCGGGCAAGGCCTCCGTACAAGGCGATACCGTCACTGTTCCCTTCGGCGGCGTCATCCACTTCACTGGACACAACTACGGCGGCGACGATCTGTTGGATATGACGCTGACGGACTGGCAGATTCAGGCCTCCGGCAACCGGGCGGCGATCGTGGTGGATTACGTCTCTTATGAATCTGACATGGTGGATAAGTCCGCACGCGGCCCGCAGATTACCGGCGATAACGTGGTCATCGCGAGGATCGATCTAGATCAACCCGTCGACGCGTCCGTGCACACGCTCGACCTTTCCGGCGACGTCACGCTCACCGACGAAGGACACAAACTCTTTATCGCCTATGAGGCGGGACAGTCGATGGACCCCTCGTCAGGGACCGTGGCCACGGACGGCAGCTGCGGCGGGTCCTCTGACGGTACAGGCAGCGGTTCGAAGTCCTTGGGGACAATCTCGGGCACGTTTACCGGTCGCAATGCAGAAGCCATGGCGATTTTGAAGGAAACGAACGACACCATGAATGGCCTGACCACCTTCATGGGCAACACGGAGTCTTTCCTAGACCAGCTAGAATCCTTCCGTTCTCGCACGGAAGCCGCCACGGGTACGACCACCAGCACTACCACTAGCACCACGAGTGGTTCAGGCGCGTCGGGAGCCAGCACTTCGAGCGCCGCGAGCCCTTCGAGTGCTTCGGGTAGTACTTCGGGTACTTCCGGCACTACTGGTGCTACTGGAACCACAAGAACCGCGCGGCCACAGGACCCCGGGTCCGCGGCTAGTGGTGGGCAGTCAGAAACCTGCGTAGCCACGGGCGTGCAGGCTGCGACCGCCGAGTGGGGTGTCAAGAAGTCCTTCCAGTCGTATATCACCGGTTCCATCGCCAAGGGCTCCTGGACGCTCGACGGCGTAGGGTACGACAACTCGCGTTTTCAGTTCACGGGCACCGGCGGAGATGTGGATACTGCGGCGCAGTCAGGTTCCATCCGCTACGGCGGCGCTATGCATTTTACCGGCCACAACGGGGTCCTCGATCTCAATATCGCGAACCTGGAAGTCCGGTTCAACGGTACGAGCGGTCAACTCATCGCCGACGTGCGTTCCTCCAACATGGAGGGCGAGCGCAAGGACTTTGGACGCACGGTGCTCGGAGACGTGTCGTTTAGCCTGCTCGACGTGAGTGACTCCGCCGTCGACGGCGAAGCCACCGTCACGCTGACCGCAGCGGGCAATGATGCGTTCGCGAATTTCTATGAGCCGGGCACGACCCTCGATCCGCTCTCGTTGCATGCACAACTTGGCGGATCCGGGGACTGCGCCGGGGCGAGCGGAACTACGGCACACACTGGTGCGGCGACGACCTCCGGCGGTCAGAGCGCTGCGGCGGCGAAGCGGGCGGCATCGGAAAGCTCTGCGGGAGACGGCCTGCAGGCCGCGGCTGGCACGAGCACGTCTGGTTATGAAGACGGCAGCGGCAACTTCCAGATCAAGAAGGCCGCGGCCGCGGGCTCCTCGCCGGAGGCGAGCACGTGGCTCTTGCTGCTTATCGCAGGCCTCGCCATCGCCGGCGGTTCCATGGGCTCCGTCGTCCTGCGCAACCCGGCGTAGCGCACCACTTTTTACCCAAGACCTGAGAAAGGATACGTTTCACATGAAACGACTTTTGGTGGCGTTGGCGTGTGTCCTTGCCCTCACGGGGTGCGGCGTCCAAGGCGCCTATGAATCCCAAGACGCGCAGCTGCGCGAAGCCCTCCCAGACGCGCAGTCGGCCAAAGACCCGCGCTCGTTCACGGGAGTGTCGAATGTGACGGATTTCGAGGATGTCGTCGCGGTGACGGAGTCTCCTACTCCCGCGCTGCCGGTGGAGCTCACGGATGCTGACGGCTACGACGTCTCCGTTACGGATGTGTCCCGAATCGTGGCATTGGATCTCTACGGTACGTATACGAAAACCCTCGAGGGCCTGGGGCTTACGGACAACATCGTGGGCCGCACGGTGTCGTCGACGGAAAACGCTATCGCCGATCGCCCCGTCGTGACTCAGGGCGGACACAACATCAATGTGGAAGCCGTGCTCGAACTCCGGCCCACGCTGGTCATCGTCGATCATTCGATCGGCCCGCGCGACGCCATCGACCAGATTCGCGCCGCAGGGGTGACCACCGTGGTCATGGAGCCGAAACGCACCATTGACTCGGTGGCCGAGGACATCACAAACCTGGCCGCGGTCGTGGGTCTGCCAGACGACGGCGAAACGCTGGCTAACCGCTCCGTCGAAGAAATCGAAGAAGATAAGGCGGCCATCGCAGACATCGTGCCGGAGGATCCCATGCGCATGGCGTTCCTTTACGCGCGCGGCAACGGCGGCATCTTCTTCATCATGGGAGAAGGCACGGGTGCCAAGGACCTCATTGAGGGTGTGGGCGGCGTAGACCTCGGCACCGAATACCACCTCTCTTACGCCGAACCTGCCAACGCCGAATCTTTGGCAAAGATTAACCCTGAGGTCATCATCATGATGACGGGCGGCCTGGAGTCGACCGGCGGCGTCGAAGGCCTCCTCGAGCGCCCCGGCATTGCACAAACCACTGCGGGCCAAAAACAGCGGATCGTGACTATCCCAGACGGGCAATCGCTCGCCTTCGGGCCCTTGACCGGACAGACCCTTCTCAAACTTGCGCAGGCAATCTATGACCCAGACAATGCTTAAACCGGCGGCCCCCACGGAGGTCTTTGCTCGGCGCTCCCGCCTGCGGCTTGGTGTATTCGTATCGCTCGGGGCGCTGCTTGGTGTCGCCTTCGTCCTGTCGCTTGCGCTGGGGCAGTACTACGTCGCGCTGGGTGACTTGGTGCAGATTATGGCCGCAGGCCCTGGCGGTGGCTTGACTGCCAACGTCGTGTGGCAGATCCGCCTGCCGCGCATTCTGCTCGGTTTCTTGGTCGGCGCGTGCTTGGGCGTGGCGGGCACGCTCATGCAGGCCGTGTTCGCCAACCCGCTGGCTGAGCCCTCCATCGTGGGCGTGACCTCCGGTGCCGGTGTAGGCGCGGCCGTGGTAATCGTCTTTAATATCTCGGTCCTGGGTACCTTCACGGTGCCGCTCGCGGCGTTTGCTACGGCGCTGTTGGTTACCGCGCTGATCTACCAGTTGGCGCGCTCACGAGGGCGTGTGGCGGTGGTCAATCTGATCCTGACCGGCATTGCTATCAACGCGGTGTGCAACGCCATCATCTCCTTCATGATGTACCTGGCGCCCACCTCGAACCGCGAGCAAATCATCTTTTGGCAAATGGGTTCGCTCAACGGCTCTCAGTGGAAACACGTGTGGGTGGTCCTCCCCATCGCCCTCGTCGGGATGGCCATCGCGCTGCGTCTTGGCCGTCAGTTAGATGTGCTCGCGCTGGGCGAGCGCGCCGCGGAACACACTGGCGTCGACGTCAAGAGACTGCGCATTATCGCCATCGCTGCCTCGGCGATCCTTACCGCCGGCGCAGTTGCTTTCGCCGGACTTATTGGGTTCGTCGGCCTTATCGTGCCGCATCTGCTGCGTACGATCATCGGCCCAGAAAACAGGGTCTTGCTGCCGGCCTCTGCGGTGGCGGGCGCCGTACTCATTGGCTTTGCCGACGTCGCTGCGCGCACGCTCATTCCTTTCGCCGACCTTCCCATCGGTATCTTTACCGCGCTCGTGGGTGGCCCCACCTTCTTCGTGCTGTTGCGCCGGATGATGAAGAAGGGAATGCATTGATGATTAACGTTGCGAATCTTTCCGTTTCGATCGGCGAGCGGAACCTGCTTTCCGATGTCTCCTTTGTCGCCCGCCCAGGGGAGGTCACCGGCCTCATCGGCCCGAATGGCGCGGGCAAGTCCACGCTGCTGGCGGCCATCGCCGGCGATATTGATTACACCGGTTCCGTTTCCCTCGTGGGGCAGGATCCGGCGGTTTCCTCCCCAGGGGCGTTGGCCCGTGCGCGTGCGGTGATGCTGCAGGACGTTACTGTGTCCTTCCAGTTTCTCGTGCGTGATGTAGTGGCCATGGGCCGGCGCCCTTGGGAGGGCACCGCCAGGCAGGCCGAGGACGACGCGATCATCGACGCAGCGCTTGCGGCGGTGGATGCGACGCACTTGGCCGGCCGCGATATTGCCACGCTCTCTGGCGGGGAGCGTGCGCGTGTGGCGTTGGCCCGTGTACTGGCGCAGCAGACCCCGGTGATTCTCCTCGATGAGCCGACTGCGGCGCTGGACATCCGCCATCAAGAACAAATCTTGGGATTGGTGCGCTCGATTGCGGCGCAGGCTGGAGTGGCGGTGCTGGTGGTACTCCACGATTTAGGCGCCGCTGCGGCCTATTGCGATCACATCGTGTGCCTAGCAGACGGGGCAGTTGCCGTCGCCGGCCCGGTGCGCGAGGTCTACACCGACGAGATTTTGTCGCAGGTCTATCGCTGGCCTATCCAGGTGAGCGAGGCGGACGGCCACATCTCAGTCCATCCCGCGCGACGCCAGGTCGCCGATCCCGAGCAGTCTTTTGTCGATCTACTTAAGGAGTCTTAACTCATGCGTATTGTCTCTTCTTCTCTCGCGCTGGCGCTGACCGCCTCGGCGCTGACTGTTCCGGCAGCTTTTTCTGCCGATGCCCCCACCTGCGCCCCTGGCCAGACCCTGGAGACCCGCATTGTCTCCGGCACTGTGAATTGGGGCATCAAGGAATCTTTCCGCAACTACATCACCGGCCCCATCGCGAGGGGTGGGTGGACCACGTCCGGCGCGGTGACGCAGGACGAGGGCAACAAAGGCGGAGCAGACTTCCAGTTCCACTTCGAGGTGGATCCTTCTGCGTCCTCGGTGAGCCTGGGCGAAGACGGAACCGTCACGAAAGCCGATATTCGAACCAAGGATTCGACGCTGGAGTTTGAGGGCCACCACGGCGCGCTGTACACCAAGATGCTCTCGCCTTATGTCCTCACGGAGGCAGGGCAGGCAAAGGCGGGCACGTCCTACGAGGGCTACTACGTGCCGGGTAAGGGCATGACGGAATACACCCCGGAGGACCGCACGGAAGAAAACAAGAAGTCGGGCACGGATACCTTCGCTGAGGGCGATGCCGCATGGTCGAAGGACGGCGATACGCTCACGCTGAATGCGACCGACGTGACGTACAAGCCGAAGGCGGGTACCTACTACGATCGTGAGTCGAAGATCCAGCACATCGAGGGTATCGACGTGATCTTCATGGGCATGTACAACGAGAGCTACAAGCCGGAACTTGATGATGTACAGGTGACCTTGAAGACCGCGTCCGAGTGTGTGGGTCCTGCCGATGAGGGCACCGAGACCACCCCGGGGGAGCAGACCGAGTCGGGCCGCGGCGAGCAGGGCAAGGACCATACAGAAGACCAAGGAAAGACTCCTGGGAAGGATCCAGAGAAGAAGCCGGACAAGGAGCAGGATCAGAACCAAGGCGGCACGGATAACAAGGGCGAAGAGGGCTCTTCTTTTTCCAACGTGTGGAATATCGTGTTGGCGCTGACCGCTCTGGGCGGCATGTTTGCGGTCATCGGCGGCGCCATTGTGCAGTCCGGCGTCCTTAATCCCCTGCTGGCGCGCCTGCGTTAGCGAACCTGCGCGGGTTTAATCCGAGTCGGCGTGCCCCGCGTTGGCAAGGGCGTGGCTTTGGGCGTCGTGAGGATCGTCCAGGGTGGGGGAGAGCTGTTTGAGCACCGTGCGCACGATGGCGCGCACGCGCTTGTCCATGGGCATATCCATGTGTAAGACGACGGCGCGTTTGTCGACGTCTTGCACATAGACATTGCGCACCGTTCCGTCGGGAGTGTCGCCGGGATCCAAGAAACAGGTTTCCGGCGGCACGACGATGGAGTCTTGCTTAGTGGCCACGCACGTGTAGCTCACACCGGGGGCCAGGTCACCGTTGTGGTTGAGCTCGTTCAGCGTCGCGCTGCCCACGATTTGTTCCATGCCGGCCGGGCCGAAGTAAGCGTCGATGATGGAGCGCATGACGTGTTCTTGACGTCGGTTGGAAATCAACGAGCTGACGATTCCGCCTTGGGTGGTGCCGTGGTTGGGCGCCGACAGGCAGATGATGTGACGCACGCGGTCCACCGCATCGTCGTTATGCATCCAGTAGCGGGCGACGATACCGCCTTGGGAGTGTCCGATGAGCACGACCTGCTCCGCGCCGGTGACGGCTTGGACCGCGTCGATATACGCGCCGACCTGATCGGCGGAGGCGGCGATGGGGCCGGTGGCGCGGGCGCCATAGTCCGGTGCGAACACGGCCCAGCCGTCCTCGCGCAGCTCGGAGCCGAGCAGCTGCCATACGCCCTTCGTATCCGTCGTCCCGTGGATGAGAATGATGGGCCATGGGTGGTCTTCATCCGGGCGTGCTGCCCAGTCGTCCTCGAAAACGCCGCGTGGCTTCAGGCGTGCGCCGAGCGGTAGCGATGCCAGGCGTGCCGCGGTCTCTGCCTCGTGGTCGTCGCCTGCGGACCCGCGTGGATGGCGAAAGTCGAGGTCGAAGAAGCTGCGGCGCTCGGCACGCAATAGCTCGGCGATTTCGTCGGCCACTTCCTCGCGCAAGGCATTAGCTGGCGCAGGGGTGGTAATGCCATGGCGCGGAGAGTCTGAAACTTGTTTCGCCGGTGTCGCCGGCAGGCCGTCGGCAGCGTCGTAGCTGACGGAAGGGGGAGTCGGGTCTGAACGCCAGAACCGCCCGAGTCCCTCGGAGATGAGGGCTTCGAGTTCTTTGAACGAGTCTGTTGCCATAACTTCCATCCTATTTCGTGCCGCGATACATTAATGTTTCGGAATTATTAGTGGTAACGGTGATATTTCGCGGGATCGCAAGAGAAAAATCTCGTTACCCCTTGACCATCCAACTAAAGGTTTATAAACTAAGCCTTGCCTAATCACGGGCGGTTGCTTACCAGGAAGGTCGCGCTCCACTTCCTTCTTACGGTAAGTGCCGAAAGATTAGTCATGGGGAGAAGGCCCGTCAGCGCGCAGCTGACGGGCCTTCGTTATGTCTCAATTCCTCGAGGTGGAAATTAATCCTCGATGACGGAGACCTTCACGTCGATGTTGCCGCGGGTGGCCTTGGAGTACGGGCAGACCTCGTGAGCCTTGTCCGCGAGCTTCTGGGCCTCATCGTGCGGCAGGTTCGGAATGGTGACCTCAAGCTCGACGGCGAGACCGAAGGAGGTCTCGTCCTTGCCGATGGACACGCGCGCGCCCACGGAAGAGTCGCCCAAGTCTGCGCCCTCGCTCTTAGCGACAAGCTGCAGTGCGCCGTGGAAGCACGCTGCGTAACCGGCGGCGAAGAGCTGCTCCGGGTTGACGCCGTCGCCGGAGCCGCCCATCTCCTTCGGTGCGGCCAGGTTGAAGTCCAGGTCGGAGTCCTTAACAACGGAGCGGCCGTTGCGGCCAGCGCCGGTTGCGAGTGCCTCGGTGGTGTACATCGGTTCCATGATGAAAGTCCTTTCGCAAGCTTCTGAGCTGTTTTCTTTGTACGCGATTTAATTGTACGCAACCCTTGTGCGTTATGCTAGGAGCATGTCTCGCGCGTCACTGGAACTGGACAAACAACTCTGCTTCGCCCTCTACCGGGCGAGCCATGCCGTCCAACGGTCCTACCTCGAGGAACTTACCCCGTTGGGTCTGACCTATCCGCAGTACGTCACCATGCTAGCGCTCTGGGGCCATGAGGATCCGGTGACGATGAAAGAGCTCTCCGCAGAAATCGCCTTGGATTCGGGGACTCTCACTCCGCTGCTCCGCCGCATGGAGAAGCAAGGCCTGCTCACGCGTGCCATCGATCCCGCGGACGAACGCCGCCGCATCGTGGCTCTCACTGATAAGGGTCGCGCCCTGCGCGAGCAAGCCGAGGGCATCCCGCGCCGACAGATGGAGCGTTTTGCAGCCTCCGGACTCGATATTCGCATGCTTAAGTCCGAGCTCGACCGCCTGTCCGGCTCCTTTACACCGGATGCCGACGCTGAAGATCGCTAATACACTCGGGGGCTATGACCCAACTGTCGCCTGTTCCTGACGCCGCCGCAGCGGTCGAGCGCCTCATCGACCTCTACGAATCCTCGTGTGAGTGCGCTCGCGTGTGCCTCGAGAAGGGCGAATATGCGGACTACGCGCACGTCGTCTATCCGCAGATCGTCGTCGACGTCAAGGAATGGCGCCCCATCGACCGCTCCGAGCCTTTCGGATACGTGGATGAGTCCGGCCGGTACGTCGCTGTGCTGTCTAAGCCGCACCTCCTGCGCGGCTACCTTGAGGAACAGCTCACTCGGCTCACCGAGAATTACCCGTGCGAGATCTTCGTCGGCCCCTCGGACGTGCGCATCCCACCCGAGTACATCAAGGGCGTCGAGATGGTCCCGCAGCAGCGTCCGGCGGAGGTTCCGCGCCCCACGCTTGACGAGGTGCACGACGCCATCGTGGACGGTCACTGGGATGTCTTCCACGGGGACGACAAGCCGCTGTTCCACTTCGGTCCGCAACGCTTCGACATCGCCTGCGCGCGCATTGAACACTACACCGGCATCGAGGTCGACTCGCTTCAGAAGTACATTCTCTTCACGAACTACGGCATGCACATGACGGAGTTCATGCGCTTTGGCCTGCGCGCGCTGGGTTCCCGCTATGACTCCCTCGTTCTACCAGATGGGCGCACGGTGCCTGCCGATGCCGCCGAGGGCGTCGAGGTCGCAGACCTCCAGACCCGAGTGCAGATGCCGCGCTACGATCTCACGACGCCGGACGGCGATGGCATCACGATGATCAATATCGGCGTGGGCCCTTCCAACGCGAAGACCATCACCGATTCCCTCGCGGTGCTGCGTCCGGAGGCATGGATCATGATTGGCCACTGCGCGGGCCTGGACGGCCGCATGCGCATCGGCGACCTTATCCTCGGCAACGCCTATCAGCGCGATGATCACATCCTGGATCGTGCCATTCCCGTCGACGTTCCGATCCCCGCCATCCCGGAGGTCCAGCGCATGCTCGAGGCCTCCGTCGAGGAGGTCTACGGCGCCGACAACGAACTCATGCGCACCGGTACCGTCCTGTCTACTGCGGACCGCAACTGGGAGTGGCGTACCCCGCGCGAGCTGTGGGAGTGGCTGCGTGGTTCCACCGCCGTGGCCATCGACATGGAGTCGTGCATGCTCGCGGCCAACGGGTATAGATACCGCGTCCCCTATGGCACGCTGCTGTCCGTGTCGGATCTTCCGTTGCACGCGGTGCCCAAGCTGCCCGCCGGCGCCCAGGCCTTCTACTCGAATTCGAAGGAGGCGCACGTCATGTGCGCCGTGCGCGCGATGGAGGCCCTAGCAGAGAATCCCGAGCGACTCCGCACTCGCAAGCTGCGTCGCACCATTGGGGAGGTTCCATTTCGTTGAGTGGGACATGCGACTAAGCTGGATCGAAAATTATCGTCTCCCAAGGAGTAGATTCCATGACTCAGCCCGAGTGGTACCACCCCGATCGCGAAAATCTGACGTGGGAGGTCTTCGGTGAAGCATCCCGGCACCTGTCTCAGGAGATTGTGGACTCCGGCTGGTTCCCTGAGCTCATCGTGGGTGTGGCGCGCGGCGGTCTTATTCCTGCTGGCGCCATCGGTTACGCCATCGGCGTGAAGGCCATGGGCGCCATCAACGTCGAGTTTTACACCGACATTGGCGAGACCCTGCCGGAGCCGCTCGTCCTGTCGCCACAGCTCGACATGGACTCGCTCGCAGGCAAGCGCGTGCTCGTCGTCGACGACGTCGCGGACTCCGGCAAGACGCTCGACCTCGTGGTTAACCTGCTCAAGGAAACCGCCGCCGAGGTGCGCTCCGCCGTCATCTACACCAAGCCCACCACCATCTTTGAGCCGGACTTCTCGTGGAAGAAGACGGACCAGTGGATCAACTTCGCGTGGTCCGCGCTTCCCGTCATCACCGCGGACGGCTCGTATCAGGAAGGCGCGTAATCTGCGCATTATCGCTTTCCTAGTGAACGGACAGGAACAGACAGGAAACGCGCAGGCGCATGCCATTGCCTCGGCAGGTCCATGCCCCATACTTAACTCATGCGTTTGAGAGAGGCGCATAAGAGAGATAGAGAGATACCCCAGCTACGCGGGGCGGACGGCGTGAGACACCGTTCGGGAGCGTATGCACCTTGAGAGAGATAGAGACACACGTCAGGCTCCGGGCAACCGGAGCCTGACGTGGTTTTTCGTGCCGTAGCTTTACACTGACTTGTCGTGACCCTTCAAACTTCTGCGCCTACCGGCGTGCTCGCGAGCTTTCGCTACGCCTTTTCTTCCCCCGCGCGCCTGCGCATGGAGGTCTTCGGCGGCCTTGCCGTTGCCCTCGCGCTTATCCCCGAGGTCTTAAGCTTTTCGATCCTGGCGGGGCTGGATCCACGCGTTGGACTCTTCGCGTCCGTCATCATGGCAATCTCCATCTCCTTTACTGGTGGTCGTCCTGCCATGATCTCCGCCGCGGCCGGCTCGGTCGCGTTGGTCATTGCTCCCTTGTCTGCCTCCCACGGTCTGCAGTACGTCCTCGCTACGGTGCTGCTAGCGGGAGTCCTGCAGATCGTTCTCGCTTTCCTCGGGGTCGCCAAGCTCATGCGTTTTATCCCGCGCTCCGTCATGACTGGCTTCGTCAACGCGTTGGGCATCATGATGTTTACCGCGCAGCTGCCGCACCTCATGCACGTGCCGTGGATCGTCTATCCGCTCGTGGCGCTCGGTGTGGCCATCATGCTTCTGTGGCCACGGCTCACGGAGGTTGTCCCGGCGCCGCTCATCACCATCCTCGTCATTACGGTCCTCGTTGTGGTCTTCCGCTGGGACATTCCCAACGTCGCGGACCAAGGCGAGCTACCCACGAGCCTGCCGGGCTTCGTCTTCCCTGACGTGCCGCTCACGCTCGACACCCTCACTCTCATCGGCCCGTACGCGGTAGGCGTGGCCCTCGTCGGCCTCATGGAGTCGCTGCTCACGGCCAAACTTGTCGACGACATTACGGACAGCCACTCGGACAAAACGCGCGAGTCCCTTGGTCAGGGTATTGGCAACGTCCTTGCAGCGAGCATCGGTGGCATGGGCGTGTGCGCGATGATTGGCCAGACGATGATTGGCGTCAAAGCTTCTGGTGCTCGCACGCGCCTGTCGAGCCTGCTCGCTGGCGTCTTCCTCCTCATTCTCATCCTGGTGTTGGGCGATACCGTGGGTGCGATTCCCATGGCTGCGCTTGTCGCCGTCATGATCCTTGTCGCCGTGGACACGGTGGATTGGCATTCGGTGAAGACGCTACGTCGCATGCCGCTCTCGGAAACGCTGGTCATGCTCGTGACGGTGGTGGGGACATTGGTTACCCATAACCTGGCCGTCGGCGTTATCGCCGGCGTGCTCACGGCGATGGTCGCCTTCGCCCGCCGAGTCGCGCACCTCACCGAGGTCGAGCTCATTGCTTCCGATGCCACCCGTGCCGCGTACCGTGTGAGCGGCCAGCTTTTCTTTGCCTCGTCTAACGACCTGGTCTATTCCTTCGACTACACGCTGGGCGTGTCAGAGGTCGACATCGATATGACCGGCGCGCAGGTCTGGGATGCCTCGACCGTGGCGACGCTGGATGCGGTGCGTGAGAAATACGCGCAGCGCGGCGCGACCGTGGATATTCGGGGTCTTGATCCGGTCAGTCAGCAGCGCCTCGACCGGCTCTCGGGCAACTTGGGGGACTAAAACCTGGGGGAGAGATGTCCGCTGGGCGTGGGGGTGCGGTGGGTAGTCATACTTTCGGTGGAATATGCGTCACTGTGGGCATGAAGTATGACATAAGCCTTGATATGTAAGGCTTGCCTTGTTTAGGCTATCCACATTAAGGTTAGGCAAGCTTTACTTACTTAGGAGGAATTTGGCCATGACTGTTGCCATGACCACGACGCCGCTTTCGCAGATGCTGCGTGAGGAAACCGCGCGAGCGCACGCCAGCGCAGAAGGCTCAGATTTTATGACCCGCTTGATGGCGGGTGAGCTCAGCGCAGAGGCACTCGCCACCTTTACTGGGCAGTTGTGGTTTATCTATGAGGCGCTTGAGCGTGCGGTCCGCTCGGTAGCGGATACTCGCATCGTCGGAGCGGTGGCTGACCCCCGGTTGGAACGCCGCGACGCGCTGGAACTCGACCTCGCGGAAATGTACGGCCCGCAGTGGCGCGACGAGGTACGTATCCTTCCCGCCACCGCACGCTACGTCGCGCGCCTGGAATCGCTCGATACGCCGGGGTCGGAGCCCCGGGTCGTTGCCCATCACTACGTGCGCTACCTCGGCGATATATCGGGCGGGCAGGTCATTGCCGCGCGCCTGGGGGCTCTCTACGGTATCGACCCGGATGCGCTCAATTTCTATAACTTCGCGGCGATTGGCAAGATTCCGCCCTACCGCAGCGCGTACCGCGAGGCGCTCGACGAGCTCGCGCTTTCTGATGCCCAGCGTGCTGCCCTCATCGCTGAGGCACAGGCCGCCTTCACGTGTAACTCGGCAGTCTTCGCCGAGCTAGCGAAGCTGTATCCGGGCGCAGCGTAGCGCCGGGTTCACTATTTCCCCTCTTCCCCCTTCTTATTTTCTCTGTATTTCTAAAGTGACCTGGAGGTCTGTCGCGTGAAGAAAATCTCTTCTGCTTCTCTCGCATCTGCTCTTATCGTCTCTGCAATGGCTGTTCCGGCTACTGCTGCAACGCAGGACCTGACGGCGGGTACATTCGCCTGGCCCATTAAGACCTCCTTCATGGAGCACCTCGCTGGCCCAATAGCGGCTGGCCGTTGGACGACCACGGATGGGGCGACGTATAAGGACAATCAGCTGCTCTTTCGGGTCAACGTCGCTGAGACGACGTTAGATGCGGACGGCAACGGCACCATCGTCCTTGACGGTTCGGCGCATATCGTGGCCTACACAGGCCTGGGCGCGGGCGGCTCGGCCGGCCTCGATCTCACCTACTCAGATCTCAAGCTGCAGGTGCAAGGCACGAAGGTCGAGCTCGTTGGAGACTACGTTTTGTCCGGGGATCCGGGCGACAAGGGCAAGCAGGTCGACAGGGATGGCGATGATGACGTGCTGGTTACGTTCACCCTCGATGCTCCCATCGCGGTTGGTGCCGATGTGAGCGCGCAGGATCGCCCGGCCACCGCGGGCGCGGGCCTGGAGGGCTCGCTGCTGCGCTATAAGGAAGGTCAGATACTTGAGGGCGGCGACGTTGACCTCGTGCTGGACTTTGCTGATGGCAAGGACGCCGGGGTGGTCGAGGGGCATAAGTCGACGGGACTCGCCCAGGCTTCCGCGCAGTTGGGAACGCTGAGTTCGGAGGATCCGTCGCGCGGGGGCATCGGCATCCTCGCGGGGCTGATCGCGGGCGTCGTGGCGCTCGTGGGTACCGCGGTGGCAGGGATGCCTTTGGTGCTTGATGCGCTCAAGCAGGCGGGCATCCGACTCTAGTCTGATTGCTTCCGTTTGTGTGGATTTGGGTGTTGATTAGGTCGTGGTAACTTAGGTTACCGTGACCAAAATTGCTTTTGGCCTGCATGTTTGGAAATCCTAACCTGGCTAGCGGAATTTTTGAATGTGGGTATTATGGTGGCCTATACCGCCGGAAACCCGTTGGATAGCCGTCGGAAATGACAGAAATTTACCTATTGAACAGGTATCGAAAGGCAAGGATATTCAATGAACGAGAAGCTGCAGAGCCTGCTGAACGCACAGGTTATTAACGAGCACGGCGCCGCCCTCATCTACACCCAGCTGGCCTACGAGATGGATGATCTTTCCTTCCCGGGCATGCGTGACTGGTTCTACGCTCAGGCTGCGGAGGAGCGCGAGCACGCTCAGAAGATTGCCAACCACCTCCTCGCACGCGGCTACCGCGTGGAGCTCACCGATGTCCCAGTTCCGTCCGTGAAGGCCGCGACCCCGCTCGACGCTTTCGAGGCTGCCTACGCACACGAGCAGAAGGTCTCCGAGCAGATCCGTGAGATCGCTTGTACCGCTGATGAGGTCAAGGACCTTGAGTCCCGCCAGATCGTGAACTGGTTCCTCGACGAGCAGATTGAGGAAGAGGACACCGTCACCGAGATCATCGACCAGATCAAGCTCGTGGGCAACGATGGCTCCGGCCTCCTGCGCATCGACGCCACTCTGGGCTCCCGCGCAAAGTAGGCACGCGCGGCCCTCAAGGCCTAGCTAATACAAAAAGGTCAAGGGACAGTGACCATGCGGTAACAAACCCATCAAGATTGCCCTAATATCTCCCACCAACCCCGTGGTTGGTGGGAGACTGCGTTTTATATGTCTATGAAGCAGAAAACCTGGACCGTGGTCGTGCTCCTCGCGCTCGCCGTCGCCTTGGGCGTCGGCACGGCGTTGAGCAGTACGCACGTCGCGCTCGGCACTTTTCTGCTTGGTGCGGCACTCATGCTGGGGCCTTTCGCGGGGGCGGGTCTCTTTCTTTTTGCTGCGCTCATCGCGGTGAGCCTGCCGCAGAAATCCATTGCGTCAGTCGGCGGAGCGCTCGTGCTTGCTGCTGTGGGCCTGGTGATCTTCACGCCGCTGGGTATCATTCCGGACGCCATCGTGCCGCTGTATGCGGGAGGCGCGGCGCTGGGTGCTGTGGCGGTGCTGCTCGTGCCCACGGGGCTGCCCGGACGCTTGTTCCGTTTCTAGAGCTCTGTCGTTTGGGACGAGTCTGCGCGGCTTTCCGTAGTCTGGATGTATGTCGACGTATCTTTTCGATTTCTACGGAGTCTTGCTCCGTCATCGCCCACCGGCGCCGAAGGAGGCGCTGCTACGTCTCGTCGGTGCCGAGGATCCGGTCGCTTTTTGGACGGCGTATAACGAATTGCGCCCGGCCTATGACGCGGGCGTGGTGAGCGACGAACGCTGGTGGCGCCAGATGCAGGTGCGCCTAGGCCTTCCGGACTTCGATATCTCTGAGGCCGTCGCTCAGGACTTCGAGCCGTGTACGGCGCCGGACCTCGACGTCGTGGGGGTCGCCCAGGAGTTGCTTGGCGCGGGCAATGCGGTGGGCGTGCTGTCCAACATTCCGGTGGGGCTCGGCCGCATGGTGCGTGAGCGCAATGAGAGCTGGCTTAAGGAATTCACCGCGGTGGTGCTCAGCGGTGAAATCGGCGTGGTCAAGCCCGACAAGCGGGCCTTCGATGTGGCGGTGGACGCGTTGGGGGCCAATGCCAAAGACACGCTCTTCATTGATGACACCCAAGGCAACGTCGACGCCGCGCGTGCGGCAGGGCTGCGTGGGTACCTCTACGACGGGAACCTCGCCGAGCTGCGCGCGGAGTGTGGCTTGAGCTAAGCGGCGCGCACCTTCGCGGTGTTCAGCTCAAGCGGCGTGCGCAGGAGGGGGTCGAGCGCGACGGCGCGGGCGATGGAGCGGACGATCTCCTTGTGATTGGGGATCATGCGCAGCTCCGTCGCGGAGGCGAGATCGGGGTCGAGCTCGCCGCGTGCGGCCGAGGCGAAGAGCTTCGGCGCCGTGGGGACGTCGTAGAACGCAGAGCCAGCGATGACTACGGTGTCCGGGCGGTGGGCATCGATAAGCTGGGCCGTAAGGCGGCCGAGGTCGGAGGCGCGCTGGGCGAGGACCGAGGAGGCATCGGCAGCCTCAGCGAGGCGGGGAGCCAGCGCGGCGTTGACGAGGGTGTCGCGCGGGTCGGCGCCGTCGAACTGTGGGAGATCGATGGGGGCGACGCCGTCTTCGTCGGAGAGCGCGGCGCCAATCGAGTCATCCGCGAAGAGGACGAGCGTGCGGGCCTCGTCGCCGAGGGGCGCTGCCTGCGTCTCCGAGGCGAGGATGGCGGGCACGGCCGGGGTGACAGTGACGGGGACGCCGAACTGGAAGTCGAGGCGTCCTGCGATATCCATGCCGTCCCAGCCGAGGTTGGCCGCGTGAACCTTGCCCTCTTCATCGACGGTGCCGGAGGTGGTGACACCAACGGAGACCAGCGTGCGGTCGACGCCGGTGGCGAGGCGATTCACGCCGGCGATGACGTGCTCGACGAAGTCATCGGGGCTGAGCTTAGAGACCGGGGTGGGAACGTTGTCTTCGCGGATAATGCGCCCGCGGGTGTCGTAGAGGCCGATGTATGTCGAGGAGGTGCCGACGGCGATGCCGGCGAGTAGCCAGCCGTTATCGGAGGCCTCGAGCGGAACCGTGGGACGACCGCGGCCTTGGGAGCGGGTGAGATCCGTGCGCTCCTGAATCAGACCGGCCTTAAGCAGGGCGGCGGTGGCACGGGTGATGGTGGGCTGGGACAGTCCGGTGGCCTCCACGAGCTCGCTGCGCGTGATGATGGGATTGAGGCGTACGAGGTGGAGGCTCTTAGCCGCAGGGGTGCGGGGACGGGCGAAGACTGGTCCGGCTGTACTCATGGATATAAATAATATCCCTCCCTAGACCGCATAGTCTAAATCACCCCCGTCTTTTTTAGACTGAGTGGTTTACAGATATTACGTGAGGAGTGGGAGAACCTCTCCTGCACGGCCCGTGAACTGCACCGTTGCGAGCGGCGTGAGTGCGGTGGGCTGCGGCGTGATTTCGAGGACAGGTACCCCACGTGTTGCCGCGAGGCGGGGGAGTCCGGCCGCAGGCTGAACTACACCGGACGTGCCCACAATGATGAGCGCGTCGGTGGTGGACATCAGGTTTTCCGCGGCGTCCCACTCGCGGGGTGGGAGGGCCTCGCCGAACCACACGACGCCAGGCCGGATGAGGTTGCCGCACAACGGGCACTCGGGGATGTGCTGGGGTTTGGTGGCGCCTTTCCACGGTCGGCTACAGATGGTGCAGCGAAATTCGAAGAGACTGCCGTGGAGGTGGACGACGTCCGTGGAGCCGCCGCGCTCGTGGAGGTCGTCGATGTTTTGGGTGATGATTTTTGCGCCTAGCTCCGCGAGCGCCCGATGCCCGGGATTGGGGTGGGCGTTCTCGGACAGGGACTTCCGGTGGAGGTACCAGCGCCACATGGGCTCCGGGTCGCGGGCCCACGCGTCGATGGAGGCCATGGCGTGGGGATCGACGTTTTCCCACACGCCGGTCTGTGCGTCGCGGTAGGTATCGAGGCCGGAGTCAGCGGACATGCCGGCGCCGGTGAAAGCGACGAGATTCTGCGCGTTCGCAAGGATGTCGCGGGCGGCGGCAATCATGTCGGTCATGCCCCTATGCTAGTTCTTATGAATTCAGTAGCGGTGTATTGCGGATCGGCCACGGGGGATAATCCGGCGTTTGCGGAAGCGGCACGCCAGCTGGGGGCGGAGCTGGCGCGGAGGGGCATCCGGCTTGTCTATGGCGGCGGCAACGTGGGGCTCATGGGCATCGTCGCGGACGCCGCCCTGGCCGCTGGCGGCGAGGTCGCGGGTGTCATCCCGCACCAGCTCGCGAATCTGGAGATGGCGCACGCGGGGCTCACGGTGCTGGAGCGCGTGGATACGATGGCCGAGCGCAAGACCCGCATGGAGGAGCTGGCGGATGGCTTCCTGGCGCTGCCAGGGGGCATCGGCACGCTGGAGGAGCTCACGGAGGTACTCACCATGCAGCAGCTGGGGAATATTACCGGTCCAGTCGGCCTTATCAATGCGGAAGGCTACTGGGATCCTTTCGTTGCGTTGCTGGAGAATTTCGCGGACAACGGGTTCATGCAGCAGCGTTTCGTCGACGCGCTTATCGTGGAGCCGACTCCTGCGGCGGCGCTCGATGCTTTCGCTGGTTGGGTCCCGCTCGGGTCAAAATGGGATAACGCTTAAGACACAGTGCGGGTCTCAGGTGGCACTTACCCCTAGGTAGTGGATAGACTTCCGCCTTATGTGTTCTCACCGCCAGCCCTCTTTGTTGGATGCCTCGTGCGATAACTTCGTCCACGATCTCGCCGCGCTCTCGCCCACGACAGCGACGTCTCTGGGCATTCCCGGATTCGATGGCGAACTCGAGGATTTCTCGCCCGAGTACCACGCCGCCGTCGCGGATCGCACGCGCGAGATGATGGCGGACCTGGACGCCTTGGACGACTGCACGGACGAGTCTGATGATGATGACGACTTCGACGACGTCGATTATGTGACCGCCGCCGTCCTGCGCGACCGCCTGTGCCTGGAACTCGACCTCCACCACAACGGCGAGGACCTGCGCGAGCTCAATAACATTGCGTCTCCGGTGCAGACCATCCGCGACACCCTCGTGCTCATGCCGCACGAGACAGCGGAGCAGGTCGATGCAATCCGTTCCCGCATGTCGAAGATCCCGCGCGCGCTCGACGGCTACAAGCGCTCGCTGCTTGAGGCGGCTTCGCATGGCGCGGTGGCGGCCTCCCGCCAAATCAACGAGGTCATTGGCCAGTGCAATGCGCTTGCCGATGGCCCCCTCTTGGAAGGCTTGGGAGTCAACCCCGAGGCCCCAGAGGTCGAGGGTGCCAAGCGCTCCTTCGAGGAGTTCTCCGCCTGGCTGTCTTCCGAGCTGCAGCCGCAAGCCCCGGCTCATGACGCGGTGGGCCGCGAGCGCTACGAGCGTTTCTCCAAGCTCTTTGTGGGCGACGCCGTGGATCTGGACGAGGCCTATGAGTGGGGCCTGGATCGCGTCGCCGAAATCGGCGCGGAGCAGGAAAAGATCGCGCACCAGTTGTACGGCGCCGAATGCTCCCCACGCACCGCGATGCGCAAGCTCAACGGCGAGGAGCGCTACACGCTGCACGGCCGCGAGGAGCTCGTCGCGTGGATGCAGGCGACGGCGGACCGCGTCATCGCGGAGTTGAATGGCACGGAGTTCGATATTCCGGAGCAGGCACAGACGATTGAGTGCCTCATCGATCCGGCGGGTACCGGTGGGATCTTTTACACCGGTCCTTCGGAGGACTTCTCGCGCCCGGGCCGCATGTGGTGGTCCGTGCCCGCAGGCCAAGACACCTTCCACACGTGGCAGGAGCTCACCACCGTCCATCACGAGGGCGTGCCGGGCCATCACCTGCAGGTCTCCGCGGCGCTGCTGCAGGACGACCTCAATCTGTGGCGCCGCGCCGCCTGCTGGAACTCCGGCCACGGCGAGGGCTGGGCGCTCTACGCCGAGTCGCTCATGGCGGAGCTGGGCCACATGGACGATCCGGGCTACCGTATGGGCCTGCTTGACGCGCAGAAGCTGCGTGCCGCCCGCGTGGTCGTCGATATCGGACTCCACCTGGGCAAGCAGATGCCGGACGGCTCTGGCGTGTGGGATAAGGCGCACATGAAGACCTACCTGCGCGAGCACACCGCCATGGACGACGCGAACCTTGCGTTCGAGGTCAACCGCTACCTCGGCTGGCCGGGTCAGGCTCCGTCCTACGCGCTGGGCGAGCGTCTGTGGCACCAGACTCGCGCGGACGCGCTGGCGCAGGGCATGAGCCCCAAGGAATTCCATGCGCAGGCGCTAGCGCTGGGCTCGATTCCTATGCCGATTCTGCGCGAGACGATCCTTAATTAGATCTGCATCGTGAATCTAAGGGCCCAGCAGGCCAAGAATTGAGCCTTGAGGTTCACGATTCTTACGCGAAGGCGAGCGCGATGAGGGCGAGCAGGGGGAGGATCCCCTGCTTGACTGCAGCGCCGCGCTTGTCCGGGGAGGTTGCGAGCAGCCATACGGCGGCGGCGAGTATGCTGCCCAGCCCGGCGATGATGAGCGCCGGGCCGGTGGGCGAGCCCCAGAGGGCAAGGCCCACGGCCGTGATAATCGCGAGCATGAGGTTGTAGAAGCCCATGTTGAAGCCGAGCTCCTTGGTGTGCTCGGCTTCCTCTCGGGTGCCGCCGAAGACGCCCAGCGCCTTCGTGGTCCACGCGAAGGACTCCAGGTAGAAGATGAAGACATGGAGCAGGGTCGCGAGGATAGCGAGGACGAACATGATGATGGTCATGTCACCTAGCATGCGCCCAAATTAGATTGTGTACAATTTAACGCCGGAATTTGCCCAGGAGGCGCAGGATCTGTGGCAGGTAGCCGGCGATCACGAGCACGATGATGAGGCGCACGATCTGGACGGAAACTACCGCAGGACCTGCGCCGCCTTCAGCCGAGAGCGCGAGGACGGTTTCGAGCGCGCCGGGCGAGGTCGCGAGGTAGGCCTCGAAGTACGAGATATCGATCCACACGGTGAGTGGCCACGCCGTGAGTGCGCAGACTCCGATGACGACGACGATGAACAGGATGGTCGCGGGCAGCTGCTTGGCAAAGGACGTGAGCGCGGGCAGGGACAGGCCGCCGCCGCAGATCCAGCCGATGGACATAAACGCCATGATCTTGAAGATGTCGAGCGGCTCGAGCGTGTGGCCCTCCGGCAGGAACTGCGCGGCGATGACGGTGAGGATGAGGGGGCCGAGCACCGCCGCGGCGGGCAGGTGCGCGAGCTTGCCTAGCTTCTCGCCGCCCACGGCGATGGCGATGGTGAGCAGGATGATCCACCACGTCGTCTCGCCGGCGACGGAGAGGCCGACGCCCTGGCCGGCGGGCGAGTCGAGGAACGCGACCACGAGCGGCAGTGACATGGACACGGCGAGCAGGCGCAGGTACTGCGTGAGTGCGACGTAGCGGTAGTCGGCGCCGAGCTCGCTGGCCAGCGCCGGCATGAGCGAGGCGCCGCCGGGGAGCATGGACAAGATGCCGGTTTCCCACGAGATATCTTTCGGTTGTGCGCGGTGGATGAGCATGCCGCCCACCATGCCCACGAGCACGCTCACCAGCGACATCGTCACGGCGGCGGGCAGGTAGCCCACGACTTGCCCGAAGGGCACGAGCGTGAGCGGGATGGCGGCCATCATGCCGATGAAGCCACGGGCGAGCGCGTAGAACTGCTTGTTGACAGGCAGCTCCTCGCCGGTGGTGAGCGCCATCGCGCCGGAGACCACAATCGCTGCAAGAATCCACGCCGCGGGCACATGGAGGTACGTAAATAACGCACCCAAGGCAAATGACCCAGGAACGATAATGGCCCAACGTGCGTGAACAGACATGGCGTCGAGTTTAATGGGTGCCATGGAGATTGCAGCAGGAGGTTGGGCGGTCCTCGTCGGTGGCGCGGCGGTCGCCGGATGGATCGATGCCGTCATCGGCGGCGGCGGGCTGGTCCTCATTCCGCTCATTCTGGCGGTGGCGCCGCAGCTGGCGCCCGCTGCGGCGCTCGCGACGAACAAGCTGGCGGCGGTGTCGGGGACGGCATCGGCAGCCTTCACGCTCGTGCGCAAGGTCCGCCCGCCGGCCCGTGAATTGATTCCCATGGGGATCATCGCCGCGCTGTCCTCCGGCCTGGGCGCGCTCCTCGTCTCCATGCTCGACAAGTCCGTCATGCGGCCGGTCATTATCGTGTTGATGGTCGTCGTAGGCCTCTTCGTTGCGTTCAGGCCGAGCTTCGGTTCCGGCGAATCCGACGGGATCCACGCCGGATGGCGCGTGGCCGCAGGGCTTGCCGCAGTTGCCGCGATCGCCTTCTACGACGGCATTTTCGGTCCAGGCACCGGCATGTTCCTCATCATGGCGTTCACCGCAATTTTCTCGCAAAACTTCCTGCGCTCCGCTGCGATGGCCAAGGTCGTCAACACGTGCACCAACCTAGGCGCACTCGTCGCATTCATCGCCGGCGGCCACGTGCTCTGGGGGCTGGGCATCGTCCTCGCGCTCGCCAATATCGCCGGCGCACAGCTCGGCGCCCGCACCGTCCTAGGTGGCGGCACGAAGCTCATCCGCTACGCGCTTCTCACGCTTGTTATCGTCATGAGCCTCTATTTGTCCTGGCAGCAGTGGAGCTAACTGCCCCGCTCGTGGGCTACGCCTTTTCCTTGGGGTTTAAAAATAAAAGCCCTTAGTTCTTGTTGAGTGGATTTTCGGTATGTTCCCGCCTGCTGAAATTCTGCAGTACAGCGCCCGCGTCTCTGAGCGCGGGCGTCTTTCTTATTTCATGCGGTTCTTCGTCCGGGCTGTCGCCGGTGCCGTCCACGGATCCTCCGGCCACGGGTGCTTGGGGTAGCGCCCGCGCATCTCGGAGCGCACGCCCTGGTACGGCCCCGCCCAAAAACTTGCCAGGTCGTCCGTCACCGCGAGGGGCCGGCCCGCGGGGGAGAGCAGGTGGAACTGGACACGATGGCCGCAGTATTCGGGCGACTCCGCCAGCCCAAAGCATTCCTGCAGCTTGATGTGGACAATCGGGCGCTCGCCCGTCCAGTCAATGCGCGCGTCGCGGCCGCTGGGCACCGCGAGCCGCTCCGGCGCGAGCTCGTCCAGGTGCGTCGCTTCCGGCCACGGCAGCAGGCGTTGCAGCGCAGGGTACATGTCGACCTGGGCAATCGGCGTGCCGTCGGCAATCTTTCGCAATTCCGGCGCGAGCCACACCGCGAGATTCTGTGCCTCGAGGTCGGGCCAGGGCTCGCCGTAGAAATCGTGCAGGTGGCGCAGACGGTCGCGCAGGAGCTGGGCCTTCTCGGAGAAGTGGAAATCATCCAAGTTGATACCGGCAGCGAGCGCGTCGGCCGCCGCCTGTCCCGTGACCTTGACCGGAGTGGAGGAGAGCTCAATGGCTCCGGCACGCTTGACCTTCCGGCCGCGGACTTTCCCTCCGTTGAGCTGTGCGACGACCTCCTCTGTGATGCCGATCGCGTCCAGGGCTTCGGCCTCCTCGATACGTGCGGCCGCGCGGACGATGGCGTTGCCAGCGTGCGACAGGGAGACCTCCGCGATGGCGAGCCACGCGGAGCCGAGGAGCGAAGAGTCGCGGACTTTCGCGCGTGTGCCGCTGGCCAGGAGATATTCGTCGTCCTTCATGCGCTTGGCGACCTGCTCGGGGAAGGCCGCGGCGACGACGGCGCCCGGCGTGGTCGGTCCCTTGTCCTCGACGAGCCGCTCAAGGCGCTGCGTTTCCCGCTTGGGTGCGCTCAGCTTTCCGATGTCCCCTCGTGCGTCGTTGCTTACGATCGCCACCGTCGGCGCCGCGCGGCGTCCCAGCTTGAGCAGGGCCGCGCCCAGCCGCGGGTCTGTGGGCAGGACGGCGAGCTTCTCGCCGAGCGGGGTCACGGCCCCTGCGGACCTGGCGCCGAGTGCTTCGAGGGTGCGGTGGGCATCGGCAAGCGCGGCTCGAGGCGGCTGATCGAGGAGCGGGAAGTCGGGGCCCGCGCCCCACGCGTCCATGAAGAGCGCGGCCTGTGTGAGATCGGCGCTCAAGATTTCCGGCGTGATGTGAGGGCTGAAGTGTTGGTAGTCCTCTGCGGAATAGCAGCGAACGACGTGGCCAGGAGCCTCGCGGCCCGCACGGCCGGCGCGCTGATCGGCGCTCGACTTCGACGTGGAGACCGTCACCAATCCGGACATGCCGCGCTGCGCGTCGCGCCGGGGCACGCGCGAGAGGCCTGCGTCGACGACGGTGCGCACGCCCGGCACCGTGAGCGAGGACTCCGCGATGGAGGTCGCGACGACGATGCGTTCCTCGTCGGTGTAGAGCGCCGCGTCCTGTTCTGCCGTGGTCTGCTGGCCGTGGAGGGGATACACGTTGGTCTCGTGATGCGCCAGCAGCACGTCTGCCACTTGGTTTACTTCTCGCAGACCGGGGACGAAGACGAGCGTGGAGCCGGGATTCTTCGCGTGCGCCTGCTGCGCGACGCGGGCGACCTCCTGGTAAAACTCGCGCGTGCCTGCAGCTCGGCCATGGAGCGGTTGGTAGCTGGTCTCAACCGGGTAGGTGACCGCCTCGGTGGCGTGAATCGGCGCGTTGCCAAGCAGGCCGGCGAAGCGCTCCGCGTCCACCGTCGCGGACATGGCGACGACGCGAAAATCCTCGCGGAGGGTCGCGAGCTCGACGCACATGGCGAGGACAAGATCCGTGTCGAGCTGACGCTCGTGGACCTCATCAAGCGCGACGGCGGACACGCCTTCAAGCTCCGGATCCTTGAGCAGCCGGCGCAGGAGCACTCCGGGCGTCACGAACTCGACGCGGGAGCCTTTCTTGCTTTCCCCACGGATGGCGTAGCCGACCTGCTCGGGTGTGCCGGAGAGCGCCGCGAGGCGATTCGCCGCGGCGCGGACCGCCACGCGCCGGGGCGCAGTGACGATGACCTTGCCGTCTACTTGATTGGACAGCGCCGGCGGGACGAGCGTGGTCTTACCCGTGCCGGGCGGTGCTTGGACCACGACGTGGCCGGTGCTGGGCAGGCTGCCGATGGTCTTGGCAACAGGCAGACCCGCGCCGATGGATTGAAGATCAAACATTAGAAAGGAGATTCGCCCGCCCCAAAGCCCTCGACGGGGCCGTCAAGATCGACGCGCTCGAGGTTCTCACCTTCGAGCTTGCGCACCACGCGGCCAGGCGCGCCGAGAACCAACGAATTATCCGGGATGTCCCGCGTGACGAGCGCGCCCGCGCCCACCACGCAATTCTCGCCAATCGTCACGCCCGGCATGACGGTGACGTTCGCGCCGAACCATGTATTGCGGCCGACCGTGATCGGCTTCGCGATTTCCCAGCCGCCCTCGCGCATCTCATGGTCGTTCATCGGGTGGCCCACCGTGATGAGCGAGCAGTTCGGGCCAATCATGACGCGCTCGCCGAGCGTCACCTTCGCCTGCGCCAGGATGGTCGCGCCGAAGTTGATGAACACGCCCTCGCCACACACGAGGTTGCGGCCATATTCCAGGTTGAGCGGCGCATGCATGCCGGGGACCTCGGATTCCTCCGGGAGGATCTCGCGCAGGATGTCCTTTGCGCGCTCGTGGTCCGTATTGCCTAGCTCATTGAACTGCTTGACGAGCTTGAAAGTGCGCGCGTGTTCCGCGCTCGCTTCCGGGTCCGTGCCCGGCAGATGCCACTGGCCGCTGGTCTGGCGTTCCCACGTTCCGAATTGCTGCAAGTCCATGCGGACATTCTACGGGTGCGGTCGTGAGCGCTACTACGCCAAGCGATGCGTGCTGCTTTCCTCTAGGATTCTTTGACAAGCCATGGTTTCTGGGGACATGACTCGGGTTTGGCAGCCTACGGGGCATTTCACTTGATCAGTCGGGACTGGCCTGAATGGTGTCCTCGCCATAAAGCCGACCACGGGGCCGTTGATGCCTATAGGGCGCTTGAGGCGTTGTGATGGTCTGGCTGCGAAAAGGGAATCGTCTTTCTGGATGAATGAATTGCAAGAGCTCCTGCGGTTCGTTATGAACTGCAGGAGCTCCGCGGGGCAAGACTCCCGACCCAGCAACGCGGCTGGAAGGACCCTTGCAATACTGTTAATTCTACGCGATAAATCCCCAAAATCAATCGTGGTGGTGCGTAACGGGATACGTTAAATCCCAAAAAAGTGATTGGATGGATCCATGCTTTTTGATTCGCTCCCGCGCCCTGCGGTGAAGGTCGCGCCGGGCGTGGCGCACCTGCCGGGGTGGCTGGATATCGACCAGCAGCGCGCGCTCGTGGAGGAGTTTCGCGAGACGGCGCGGGCTTACGCAGGCACGCCGATGGGCATGTACAAGCCGCAGCTCAAGTCCGGGCAGATGAGCGTGTTTCAGCTGCATGTGGGGCGTTTCTGGCACTACGCGAGCTACCGCTATGTCAACAATATTGAGGGCACGCAGGTGCCGCCCATGCCCGAGTCGCTGGCGGGGCTGGCTCCTGCGGCGTTGCGGGCGGCGGCATCGGTAAGCGCGGAGCTCGAACCCTGGGTCGAGGGCTACGTCCCGCAGATGGCGCTTATCAATTACTACCCGCCGGGCTCGGCGATGGGCATGCACGTCGACGACTTCGAGGAGTCCGAAGCACCCGTGATTTCACTGTCCATCGGCGACGAGGCGCTGTTTCGGATGGGAAACACGGACAACCGTAACAAGCCGTGGGATGACATCATGGCGTGCTCGGGCGACCTCATCGTCTTTGGTGGGCCGAAACGCTTTGCGTACCACGGCATCGTGCGCGTGGACGACGGGACGCTGCCGGAAGGCTGTGGCCTGCGCGAAGGGCGGATCAACATCACCATTCGGCAGGTGGATGCGGCGCCGCGGACTCCCGAATAATTCATCGGTCTGGCTACGGATAACCGCGTACCATGTGGGAAAAGATCTCATGTACACGCAGCGAAAGGACCCTGAACCATGGCAATCCCGGTAGATAAGAAGGTAGCGGTCGTCACGGGGGCGTCCTCCGGTATCGGTGAAGCTTCGGCTCGCGCGCTGGCCAGCGATGGCTGGCACGTGGTCGTCGCGGCGCGTCGCATGGATCGCCTAGAGAAGCTCGCCGAGGACATCGGTGGCACGGCGGTGCAGCTCGACGTGACGGATCAGAAGTCCGTGGACGCGCTGGCCGAGGTGCTCCCGCGTGTCGATCTGCTGGTCAATAACGCCGGCGGTGCGAAGGGGCTTGAGCCGCTCGCGGAGACGAAGATTGAGGACTGGCAGTGGATGTTCGACACGAATGTCCTGGGCACCGTGCGCGTGACGCAGGCGCTGCTGTCCAAGCTCGAGGCGGCCCCGGAGAACTCCGGTCTCATTATCAACATGGGCTCCGTTGCGGGCTGGAATGTCTACGAGGGCGGCTCCGCGTACAACAACGCGAAGCACGGCGTGCGCGTCATTTCGCGCGCGCTGCGCATCGAGAACCACAACGTCCGCGTCACAGAGCTGGATCCGGGCCGCGTGGCCACGGAGGAGTTCTCGCTCAACCGCTTCCGCGGTGACGCGGGCAAAGCCGCCGCGGTCTACGACGGCGAGGTCAACCTCACCGCTGAGGACATCGCGGAGGCTGTGCGCTGGGTGGCCTCGCTGCCCGCGCACTTCAACATCGACGTCATGACGCTCAAGCCGCGCACGCAGAGCTAGTGCCGCTGTCTACGCTGGCCGCCCGCTTGGGAGTGTGGGTGGCCGTCCTCGTCGTGCCCGGGCCCGACATCGTGCAGGTCATGCGCGTCGCCCCGCGGTCCATGATGCGGTGGATCGCGCGGTGGAGCGCCCACATCGACGTCGTGGCGGGTGTGATCTTTGTCGTGCTCGGAGCCGTCATGGTGGGGGAGGGATTCGGTAGTCTGAGGGCATGATTTTTACGACCACGAATAACGTTGAAGGCCACGAAATCACTTCATACATTCGGGTGATTGCGGGCGAGACCGTCACCGGCATCAATTTCCTCAAGGACCTGGGCGCGTCCCTGCGCTCCTTTACCGGCGGACGCTCCGCGGGTTACGAGGACGAGGCTGTCAAGGCCCGTGAGTCCGCGCTCAACGAGCTGTGGAACCGCGGCGCGGAGCTCGGTGCCGATGCCGTCGTGGGCATCGCTTTCGACTACTCGCCCATGGGCGCCAACAACGACATGCTTATGGTCACGGCCACCGGCACGGCCGTGAAGCTGCGCCCGCTGAACTAAGCATGCGCCGCCCACAGCGGGTTGAGGCACGCTGGTTGCCGAAAACCCTGTCGTGGCAGGCGTGAGAAGAAGATTTTTGGCAGCCGCGGGGGTGTGCGGCGCGGGCCGCTAGACTGGCACGCATGCTAGAAGTCTCAATCAAAGGCGAGTCCATCAAACTCGGCCAGTTCATTAAGCTGGCCAGCCTCGTGGCCACGGGCGGCGAGGCCAAAGAACTCATCGCCGAAGGTGCGGTGACCGTCAACGGCGAGCCGCAGACCGCACGTGGCCATGCGGTGCACGTGGGCGACGAGGTGTGCATCGGCGACGCGTGCGCGCGCGTCATCGCGCAGGACGACGAGGACGATGACTACTTCGACGAGGCCACGGCCGATGACGATTTTGATCCCGAAAAGTGGAGGAACATGTAATGCCCGCATTCGAAGCTGAAGTGGGCATGCCCTACTGGATTGACCTCACCACGGCGGATACGCGCAAGTCGGCGCGTTTCTACGAAGAAGTCTTGGGGTGGGAGGTTTCCCTCGCAGGCTCGGGAAACCTCGACGCACGCGGATATCGAATGGCCCGCATTCAGGGCCTGCCCATCGCCGGCATGATTCCGCAGCCCGAGGAAGGCAGCATGCCGGATACGTGGGTGACGTACTTCTTGTCGCGGAATATCGATGAGGATTTGGCGAAGGTGGAAAAGCTGGGCGGGCGCGTGCTCGTTCCGGCGCAGCCGGTAGAGCTGGGTCATATGGCGCTCGCCGTCGACACAGCTGGCGGCATGTTTGGGCTCATCCAGCCGGGCGGTGCGGACCAGTTCGTCGCGGGCGGCGAGCCGGGTACCCCGGTGTGGCATGAGCTCACGGCCACGGCGAACTTCCAGCAGGCGTTGGACTTCTACGGCGAGCTCTTCGACTGGGAGATTCGCACGCAGACCGGCCCGGAGATGGACGGCATCGTCTACGCCACCGCCGAGGAAGACGGCGCGCCATTCGCGGGCTTCTGGAACGCGCAGGGCCAGTTCCCGCCGCAGGTCCCGAGCTTCTGGCAGACGTATCTGGGCGTGCGCGATGTGGAGGCCGCCGCGAAGAAGGCCGTGGAGCTTGGCGGCGAGATTATCCGCGAGCCGTGGGATTCGCCGTTTGGCCGCATGGTGCTGCTCGCGGACTCGACGGGTGCGACCGTAACGCTCACCGAGGTTGAGGATGCGCCGGAGGAAGACCCGCGCGAGTCGGACGATCTGCTTGACCTCTAAAAAGACCTCTAAAAGGACCTCTCAGAAGGGGGCCTGGGTGGAAGGCGTGCCGCCGCGCTCGGAGAAGGCGAAAGCCAACGTCGAGCGCGTGCAGGCGCTTGTGCAAAGCATTCCCCCGGGCAACGTTACAACCTACGGGGAGATCGGCAAGGCCACGGGCGTCGGTGCGCGTTACGTCGGCTGGGTCATGCGCGTGCACGGCGCGGATCTTCCCTGGTGGCGCGTGCTGCGTGCGGACGGTTCTCCGCACGACCCGGAGCGGGTCTGGCCGCGCTGGGAGGACGAGGGCATCGGAAGGCTAGCGTCCGGAAAGGCGGACATGCGGGCGCATGGGCTGGACGCGCGGGACCTGCGCGCGCTGGTTGGCAGGAAAGAGGACTAAGGTTTCCGGCATGCTCAAACGCGCTCTTCCTGTTCTCGTTGCCTCCCTCGTGCTGGGCTCCGCCCCGGCCGTCGCCGCCACCATCCTCGATCCCGCCGCCGTTGCCGCGCGCACGCAGGTCACGCTGCGCTACAACAATGGTGTGGTGGTCTCTACCGCGAACTCGCACGAGTCGCGCCCGGCGCTCTCGCTGGTCAAGCTCTATCTGGGCTACTGGGTGCTGCACCACGGAGCGCCTGAGGATAAGGCCCGCGTGGAGAACATGATTCGCTATAGCGAGGACGCCACCGCGTCTGACCTGGACCGCAAGTATCCGCAGGCGATTCCGGAGGTCATCGGCCAGTTCGGCCTGAACGAGACCCATTACCGGGGGCACTGGGGCAACACCACGACCTCTACGGAGGATCTCGCGCGATTTACCTCGATTATGGTCGGCGACCCGGTGGCGCAGCCCATCGTCACCGGCATGCGCACCGCCGCGCCCGTCGCTGCGGATGGCTACAAACAGGACTACGGCACGTCCCGAATTCCGGGGATTATCGGCACGAAGTTCGGCTGGTCCGACGCACGTGACGTCAATGCGACCGTCTCGCTGGGCAACGGCTTTGTCATCGCGGCGAATACCTATGGCTCGGCCGCGGACCTCACCTTCGACGTCCTGCGCGCCGTGCGTGTGACGCCGGACGGTGCTCCGGCTCCCGCACCGCTTCCCGATGCCCCCGCCACCCGCCAGCCCTCGCAGCTCGAGGCCTCCATCCTGCCGGGCATCCCCGTGCAGTTCCGTGCCCAGGCGCGCCAGTTCATCCGCAACGCGGAGGACCAGGTCGCCGCGACCCAGGCGCAGGCCTGTGCGGCGCTGGCCCAGGCTGGGTCCTCAGGCTCTTCGCAGGTCTGCTAGCTCACGGAGTCGATGGCGCGCTTGCCGGTAAGCAGGTCTGCGCCGGTGCGTTCGCGGTAGGCCTTGATGGCCTTGATGGGTTCGCCCTGCGCGACGAGCGTACGCTCGGCGTCGCTCACGCCGTAGGCGTTGACGTCTTCTGCGGTGAGGCCGAGACGCTGCGTGAGATCCTCGATGACGGCGGCTTGGCGCTGCACTTCGGCGCGCAAGCGCTTTACTTCGGCTGCGTTATTGAACCAGGCGAGCATGATGTTCTCCTTGACTTAGACGGCACGGCTAAACGCGGTGGCGCGCGCGACGAGTTCGGGCTCGGGGCGAATGCCAGTGTAGAGCACAAACTGCTCGAGGGCCTGCAGGCTCATGACCTCGGCGCCGGTGATGATGATTTTCTCGAGTTCCTGCGCGCGGGCGCGCAGCGGCGTGATGGTGGGGCGGGGTACGACGTCGAAGACGACCTCGGCCGCCTGGACTGCGGCGTCGGGCACGGGCAGGTCGGCCGCTTCCGGACCGCCCTCCATGCCGATGGGCGTGCAGTTGATGATGAGCTGTGGTGTGAGCGAACCAAGCTGGGGCGCGTACCCGAAGCCGTACTTGTCCGCGAGCGCAGGGCCCGTGGTGGTGTTACGGGCGACGACGGTGACGTGGGTGAAGCCCTCGTCGCGCAGGGCAGCGACGGTGGCCTTGGCCATACCGCCGGAGCCGAGGACGACGGTCTCGAGCGCTGGGTCGAGCTGGTTGGAACGCAGCAAGGAGACGATGGCGAGGTAGTCCGTGTTGTAGGCCTTCAGATGGCCGTCCGTGTTGACGATGGTGTTGACGGACTCGATGACCTCGGCGGACGGATCCATCTCGTCGACGAGGGCGATGACGTCTTCCTTCCACGGCATGGAAATCGCGGCACCCCGGATCTGCAGGCCACGCACGCCGGCGATTGCCTGCTGGATGTCGTCCGTCGTGAACGCTTTGTAAACGTAGTTGAGCTCGAGCGCGTCGTACAAGTAATTGTGGAAGCGCGTGCCCGTGTTGCCAGGGCGGCCGGACAGCGACAGGCACAGCTGCGTGTCCTTCGTGATGCCGCCGGCGACGAGACGCGGCGAGTCTGTGTTGAGTGATGCTACGGCCGGGATTTCAGTCATGACGCCCAGTGTAACCAGACTTCCCACGGCGCCTCGCGGAGCTTAGTGGTGCTCGACCTGCTTGATTTCTTCGGACATGTCGCGGCCCAGATCGGCGGCGCTGAATTCGTCCGTGAGCGGCAGGCGCAGCTGCAGATCCGTGCACAGGCACAGCTCGACGGTGCCTTCCTCGAGGACGAAGTCCACGAGGTGGCCGCCCCAGGTGCGCTCGTCGTTGATGACGTGGGCGTGGCAGCCGGCCACGGAGATGGCGGCCTCGTAGAGCGGCGTGCGGAACCCGGCGATGGTGCCCGTGAAATTGTCGAGCCGCACGACCTCCTCGCCGTCCGTGGCCTCGACCATGGGGCGGTAGGGCTGCTCCTGGCGTTCCACGGTGCGCGCGCTGGCCCAGCTAAAACGGCCGGTAACGCGCAGGGCGTACATGTAGTTGGAGCTGGGAATGAATCCGTCTACGACCTTGGAGAATTCCTCACGCGTGAGCGGGCCGGTGAGTTCCTCGCGGATAGAGGGCACGAAGTTGGTGACCACGGCATAGGGCGTGCGCTCGTCGAGCGGGGGTTCGGTGACGGAGCCATCGGAGCGCAGGCGGTAGCAGCGCCCATCGAGGATGACCATCTCGCCGTCGAGGCCGTTGAAGGTGCCAATGCCAAAGGAGCCGTGACCGAGGAGCTCGGACAACATCATCTCGTCCTCGTAGACGCCCTGGGCGAGAGAGGTGATGAGGCTGGTTTGGAAGATGGCGTGGCGCGTGTGGTGCATGCGTTCCAGCTTAGACGCGGGTCCGCAACTCCTTCACGGCCACGTAGCCCGGATCCGCCGCTGCGAGACGCCGCGCGCGGTGCACGAGCAGGAAAACTGTGGGATAAGTAAGAAGTGCGGAACACACCATGGGGGCGTAGACCCACCACGCGTCCGTGTCGAGCGTGATGTTCCACAGGAAGTGGCCCGCGAAGGCGAAGGCGAGGAAACCCGCGGCAACGCCCACGCGGCGCAGGCGCGACCACTCGGCGGCGTAGAGCGCCCAGCCCACACCCCAGCCGGCGATGGCCGTGAAGACGACGTGGAGGCAGGGCCCAGCGATAACGCGCAGGCCCCACATGGCCCAGAAGCCGCCCCAGTCCGAGACCGGATCCATGAGCGCTCCCATAAACGAGTACAGGAGATTCTCGGTGGTCTCGAAGCCCAGGCCCACGACGGCGCCGGCAAGGAACCCATGCCACGGGCGGCGCAGCTCACGGAAGGACAGGAGCAGAAGGAACACGCCCAGGGCCTTCGCCGGTTCTTCCGGGTAGGCGCCGCCGAAGGAGGCGATGAGGGGATCCCAGCGCCAGTGGTCGATGATGTCGAACCACCCCAGCCCTGCAGCGGAGACGACGCCGAAGGACGTTCCCGAGCCCCAGAGCAGCGCGGCGACGACCCACGCGCGCCCGCCCGGCCACGCCGGCCGGGTGAGGTGGAGCAGCCACAGGACTATCGCGGTGTAGAGGGCGGCGAGGGCCGAGCCCGCCAGCGCGAGCCCCGGCAGCACAAAGAAAATAGGAAACACGAAGAGGACCAAGACCACAATGCCCAGGCCCAGACCAGCCCAGAGGACCCCGCGGGCGGCGCGACTCATACGTTCACCGCCTGCGGAAGCGCCGGCTCAAAGCCGTCGTGGGAGTCGATGTGCGCGAGCTCGTCCGTGATCGTCGCCGGCAACGCCTCGCCGGTCGCCGCCTGCCACGTGGGAGCCAGGACAGAGGCCGCGTCCGCGCCCTCAAAGGTGACGACGAAGGCCGTGTTCTCTTCTGGGGCCTCGTTTGGGGCGGGGAGGATGAGGGCTGCGGCGCCGGTGGGGGCATCGGCAAGCACGAGGGTCGAGCCGGAGACTGCGACGGGGCCAGCAGGGTCCGTGCCGAACGCGATATTGCGCAGGGCGCGCCGGGCGGCGAGCTCTGCGTCCGCGACGCCGGGAGTCTCCGTGACCGTGACGGTCGTATCCCCGCAATACCAGCCCTCAGAAGGCAGCAATCCGGCCGTGGGCGTGCACTCCATGGGCACGGCGACGTCTCCAATGACCAGTGGCTCCGCCGGGCGGAGTTGGTCTGGAAGCGTGAGCCAATAGACCGTGGGCGCAAAGAGCAGGACCGCGGCGCTCAGCAGCACCGCAGTGAGCCCTGCCCCCATGCGCGGGGGCTGGAGACGATAGGAGAAAGCGGGAGCGGACATGGCGTCCACCTTAGCTATTAAGCTTGGGCGGCATGAATGACCTTTACCAGTTTCTGAATGGGCCCTGGCTGGCCACGCACGAGATCCCCGCGGACCGCGCGGTGGACGGTACGTTCCATAAGCTGCGCGATGACGCGGAGGAGATGGAGCACGAGATTGTGAAGAACGATACCGGCCGCGCCGGGAAGTTCTACGCCGCGTTTATGGATGTCGACGCGCTCAACGCCGCGGGCGTGGCTCCGCTCGACGCGGACCTCGACCGCCTCGCCGTGGCGGATACACAGGAGCTCGCGCGCGTGTTGGGTGAGCTGGACCGACTCGGGATTGGTAGCCCAGTGGCTGCCTACATTGAGAAGGACCCGGGCGGCACTGATGCGATTGCGACGCTTATCCAGTCGGGCCTCGGCCTGCCGGATGAGGCCTACTACCGCGAGGAGGCCCACGCGGAGACCCTCAAGGCCTACCGCGCGCACGTGGAGCGCATGCTTGGCTTCCTCGATTCCGGCCGCATCTTTGGTTTGCCTGCCGATGCCGCCGCCACCCGCATCGTCGCACTTGAGAC
Source organism: Corynebacterium sp. CMW7794 (assembly GCF_001563605.1). Lineage (NCBI taxonomy): Bacteria > Bacillati > Actinomycetota > Actinomycetes > Mycobacteriales > Corynebacteriaceae > Corynebacterium > Corynebacterium sp. CMW7794. The sequence continues at coordinate 94,078 of NZ_KQ961780.1, read as the reverse complement.
CTCCATCGCGGCTGGTCATTGGGACGTCGTCGCCTCCCGCGACGCTGTGAAGACCTATAACCCGACCGAGTTCACTGATCTGCCCGAGCACGTGCAAGAGATCCTGCGCGGCGCCCGGTTCCCTGAGTCCCGCGTCGTTGTCGCACAGCCGTCCTTCCTCACGCACCTGGATTCGCTGTTTACCGCAGACCGCATTGCGGACTGGCAGCTGTGGGCAACATGGCACATCCTGCGCGGCCGCGCGGCCCTGCTCACCGAGGAGATTTCTAAGGCCAACTTCGCTTTCTACGGCACGACGCTCACCGGTGCCACCGAGCAGCGCGATCGCTGGAAGCGTGCCCTTGGTCAGGCCGGCTACGTGGGCCAGGAGATCGGCAAGGCTTACGTGGACAAGCACTTCCCGGCCTCGTACAAGGAAGAGATGCTTGAGCTGGTCTCTTACCTGCTCGACGCCTACCGTTCCCGTATTTCCGAGCTGCCGTGGATGACCGCCGAGACCCGCGAGCGCGCCCTGGAGAAGCTGGGCAAGTTCAACGCGAAGATCGGTTACCCGGATAAGTGGCGCTCGTACGAGGGCCTGGAGCCCACGGACGACGCCGTCGAAAACGACCGCCGCGGCTCCGCCTTCTCGCACGACTATGAGCTGGCCAAGATGGGCAAGCCGGCCGACCGCACGGAGTGGTTCGCCACCCCGCAGACCGTCAACGCCTTCTACAACCCGGTGGCCAACGACATCACGTTCCCCGCTGGCATCCTGCGCCCGCCGTTCTTCACCGCGTCCGCTGAGGGCGGTGACGTCGCGGAGAACTTTGGCGCCATCGGTGCCGTCATCGGCCACGAGATCGGCCACGGCTTCGACGACCAGGGCTCCCAGTACGACGGCGACGGCAACCTCACCTCCTGGTGGACTGACGAGGACCGTGCCGCGTTTGAGAAGCTCACCGCCAAGCTCGTGGATCAGTATCAGGGCCAGGTGCCCACCGTGCTCAAGGAAGCCGGTATCGAGTCTTCCGGCGTGAACGGCGCCTTCACCCTGGGCGAGAACATTGGCGACCTCGGCGGCCTGGGTATTGCCGTCGTGGCGTACAAGAAGTACTGCGCCGATCACGATCTAGACCCGCTCGGTCAGGTCCGGCCCTTCACCGCTGAAGGCGCCGAGCCCGCTCTCGCCGAGCAGGAGTGGAACGGCCTCCAGCGCCTCTTCTTCGCCTGGGCCCGTGTGTGGCGCACTGCCATCCGCCCGGAGATGGCCGCCCAGTACCTCGCCATTGACCCGCACTCGCCGGCCGAGTTCCGCTGCAACCTCATTGTCGCCAATGTCGCGGAGTACTACGAGGCCTTCGACGTGCCTTCCGATGCCCCCACCTACGTCGCGCCCGAGGACCGCGTCACCATCTGGTAGCTCGCTTCGGCGTCCGATAGCCACAACGCCCGAATAAGGTCGAGAATTTTCAATTTTTCGCTTCTTATTCGGGCGTTGTGGCTATTTCTTCTTGTTGCTTGATGTCGTGCTGCTTGATTTCGAGCTGCGCGCCGATGCTAGCGCGTAGACGAACGCGACCGTCGTCACGCCGATGCGCACCCAGTCATTGGGAAACGCGAGGGTGAGGTGTCAGGATTCTTTTTGACACCCCACCCACAACGCCGTGCGGATCTCGGGCAGCGGGCGGGGCGTGGAGGTAGGCCGCCAGGTACTTCTCTCTAGGAGATTTCAAATCCTCGGGGTGAATGCAATGCTCCTTCCAGTCGCATTGCATTCACCACCTGAACCGGCCCCCATTGAAACGAGGAATTTTCGGCAGGAACAGGAACTGCTCAGCTGGCTTCCAGGAAACCAGGCTCGAACTCTCACGACCCTGCCCAGAAATCCGCGCGGTGCGTGCAGGTGGGTGTCCTTAAATAAGTCTCATACCCGAACATCACGTATGAGAGGACTCCCATGCAGCGCTTGACCTTGCGCACAAAGATCATCGCCGGCATCGTCGCCGGTGCCACCGCCATTTCCCTGGCCGCGTGCAGCGCGAACGACACGACCAGCACCGCATCCGCCACGTCCGTGCAGACCACGCAGCTCGCCGATCTCCTTGACGACACCACCGACGTCGGCGCGGACAACCCCGACCTTTTTGATCTGTCGCAGTCCCACGAGGTTTCCCTCGATATTGACCAGGACGCCATCGACACCATGCTTGAGGACTACCAAAGCGGCGACGAAAAGACCTGGGTGAAGGCCAACATCACGATTGACGGCACGACCATCGAGAATGTCGGTGTGCGTCTCAAGGGCAACTCCTCCCTGCGCACTCTCGGCGGCAACTCCGGTATGCCGGGCGGCGGACAAGCGCCTGGTGAGAATGCCGACGGTCAGGCTCCCGCAGGAATGCAGATGCCCACGGACGGCGAGAAGCCCACCCCGCCCGACAGTGGTCAGGGTGGCCCTGGCGGGGCCCCGCAAGGCGGCGGCATGTCCGGCTCCAGCATCGACGAAAGCGACGTGACCACCTGGCCGTTGCTCATCAGCTTCGACAAGTATGAGGACGGCCGCGTCTACCAAGGCATGTCCCAGTTCTCGCTGCGCTCGGGCATTCCGTCGCTCAACGAGGCGACGGCGCTCTCGGCCACCGCCGAAACCGGTCAGGCCTCGCAGCGCTACACGTACCTCACGTATTCGGTCAATGGCGGCGAGACGCTTACTCGCATCGCACTGGAGAACCCGGACGAATACTACGCGGCCCGCCTTGGTGACGGCATCCTCTACAAGGCGGACTCCGAAAGCTCCTTTACCTACCAGGGCGATGACCCGGAAACCTACGAGGATCAGTTCAAGATCGAGTCCAAGGATGACGACGTGGAGAAGGAACAGCCCATCGTGGATCTGCTCAAGTGGATGGACTCCGCCGACGACACCGAATTCGACGCGCACCTCGAGGATTACGTCGACGTCGACTCCTTCGCGAAGTACCTCGCCACCCAGAACCTGCTCGTCAACAGCGATGACATGGCCGGCTCCGGCAAGAATTACTACCTCTGGTACGACAACGAGACGAAGAAGGTCTCCGTCGTGTCGTGGGACCTCGACATGTCGATGCAGAATAATGCGGAGCAGTCCCCGGACGAGTCCGCATCCATGGGTGGCGGCCGCCGCCAGCAGGCCCAGCCTTCCGATGCCGCCACCTCCACCACCGCAGACGCCGCAGCCACCCAGACCGCAGACATTCAGGAGCAGCAGGGCGGCATGATGAGCGGCAACGAGCTCAAGACGCGCTTCCTGGCGTCCGAGAAGTTCAAGGCCGTCTATGACCAGGCGTACTGGGACCTCTACGAGCAGATCTATGGCTCGGGATTCGCTGAAAAGACGCTGGAGAACCTGCGCTCGCAGGTTCCGGCGACGGACGGGACGCCACAGTCAGACATCGACTCGGCCGCAGACAAGCTGCAGGAATTCATCACGCAGCGCAAGGACTATCTGGCCACTCAGAAGGCCTAGGCCTTGCGTCGCGAGGCGCGCGGAACGACGGCACCAGCGAGGTAGTCGGCGCCGGTTTCGTGATCAATGACGCGTAATTGGCCGGGGGCCTTTGGCTCGTCGATGAGGGTGGAATAGCAAAAGAACTCGCCCTCGCCGCCGGTGCCATAGGCGGTAAAACGCTGGGGGATGTCGTTGTCCTCGCGGTCGACGAAGCCCGCGGATACGTCCGATTCTTCGACGATCCTCTTGAACTCAGCCTTTGCCACGCGGTCATCGGCGCCGAAGGCGACGGAGCGCTCGCCGAGCACGGAGTGATCCATGCGTGCGATTTCCTTCTTGGTGGCGTTATCCGCGGCGCGATAGGAGAGGAAGAGCTGGCCCAGCTCGCCGGAGAAGGTGCGGCCGATGATGACCTCGATGCCCACCTCGCCGTCCGGATCCACCGCGCGATACGAACCGAGACGCTCGGTGATGGTGGAAAACTCGGCGCACAGCTCGTCCTTGGTGGGCGAGAGGGCGGCTTCGGGGTGCACGGTCGCTTCAGTCATGCCGGCCAGCTTAGCGCGCCGGGGAGGTAGTCTGGGCCCATGACTGACAAGCAACCGCAGGAAGTACCGCACGCCGAACTGGCCGAAGGTCAGTCTTGGGAGATTGGCGGCCAGGACCGCCAGCTCAGCGAGAATGAACAGCTCGAGCAGCTGGGATCGTACATCGATGCGCACTATGAGCTGCCGGACTTCCGTCCGCCGTGGGCCGGTGGCGGCTCGCCGGAGGCGGATAATTACTGCGCGAAGCTGCCGGATCGCATTGTCCAGGCCTCCATGATGGTGTTGGGGACGGCGGTGGACCACTCCATGCCGGGCACGGCGTTTACGGACGGCGTGACCGTGAGCGATAACGAGCACGGCCGCGTCTTTACCCCGAGCGATCCGAACGGCACGTACGCCGTGTCGCTGCATTCGGGCGGCTGGTGGCGCGGCGACGGTCAGGCGCTCGAGATGCAGTGGCGCCCCGAGGTCGCGGCGGCCGCGCAGCTGTCCGGAACGACCATCGTGGACATTGATTACCCGCTGGCGCCGGAACACACCGTGGATGACATGGTGAAGGTCGTGCAGGCGGCCATCGATGCGCTGCCCGGACACGTGACCGTGTGGGGTTATTCCTCCGGCGGCGCGCTCGCGGCGCTGGTCAAGGCCGACGCGTACCTGCTCACGTTCCCCGACTTCGCAGCACTCGGCAACCTGCCGGATGAGCTGCGTGCGGGTTATGAGCTTCCCGATGCCCTCCCCAACACGCTCATCCAGACCGCGACGGAAGATGAAATCGCCGGGCGCGTGGAGCTGCCGGGCGCGCAGACCGCAGACTACGTGGCGCGGCACCGTATTTCTACGCCGGCCGTGGCGCGTCAGCGCATTAAGGACACGGCGGAGTTCCTCAAGAAAGTCGCAGAGTAACGCAGGCAAGCGCGACACGGCGCGTGAAGCCACGCTGATCTCCGCGCTTGTCGATCCGATTATGGGCGCTTGCTGCCTACGATGGAAAGATTCATCGGCGCGCGGCGGCCCGGGAGCGACCCTTAGTCTTAATCGACGACGAAGTTCTTCCGCGTCGAGCGGAAGATGACCCAGCGCTGCACGCAAAAGTTGATGAGCGTCGCGGTGCCTTGGGCGATGACATAGGCGACCACGAGGGCCCAGGAGCTGGGCCAGGCAAGATCGTTGTCGAGGAACTCGAAGCACCACTTGTATAGCGCGATGTTGACTGCGTAGGTGAGTGCGTACGTTGCGGCAACGGCGAGGAAGCGGCGGGTGGAGGCCTTCGCGTTGAAGGTCCAGCGGCGGTTGAGCAGGTACGCGGTGAGCGTGCCCACGATAAAACCGACGGTGCGGGCCGCGGTGTCGCCGAGGAGGTCGAGGCCGATCTGGAGCAGCCAGGTGATCCCGACGTCGATGACGCCGGAGATGCCGCCGGTGATGGCGAACTTCGTGCCCTGTGCCTGCAGGGAGTTGGAGCGCGAAAGGCGATCGGCGGCGGAATCCATGGCGGTGGTCCCGTCTTACTTGCCCTTGAAGATGAAGACGCGCTGGATGACGAAGTTTGTGATCGTCGCGACGGCCTGGGCGATGACAAACGAGATGGTGTCCTTGACGGCGCCCTCGAAGCCCATCGCGATGAGCGGGGCGTTCGTGGCCCAGTAGAGGAAGTTCTGCACCGCGAAGGTCGAGGCGTAGAGCAGGCCGACTGCGGTGGCAGTGCGGCCGGAGACCTGCGCCCCGAAGGTCCAGCGGGCGTTGGCGAGGTAGGCCGCGATGGTGCCGAAGACCCAGCCGATGGCCTTCGCCGCGGAGCGGTGGAGGCCCAAGTGCGTGAGGATGAGGGTGAGGCCAAAGTCGAGAATGGCCGTAAACACGCCCACGGACACGAAGCGGACGAGCTGGGTGCGCAGCGAATTATTGGGCGTCGCGTTGACGACGTCGTCCGTGCTCAGGGTGGCATCGTGCGCGTCGGGCTGCTGCGAGTTGGGGGTCTGCGCGGTATTTTCCACGCTGATAGCCTACCTGCCGCGGGCCTGCGGAATGGTTAACGACGAAGAAGCGCGCGGAAGAGGTCGAGTCGGTCGACTGGGGCGAGGGCCTCGGGACCGGTGGCGCGGACCTGCGTGAGGACGGCGAGGGAATCGGCGCAGAGGTTAAGGGCGGCATCGGCAAGCAAGGGCGCGCCGGAGTCGTCGACCCAGCCGAGGGCCTCGAGCGTGGTGGTGAGGACGGACTCCGTGAGTTGCTTGTCGCCCATGCAGGTAAGCGCCAGGGCGGTGGACCAGAAAGCGTCGCGGCCCTCGAGCGTGACCTCGCGGGGCAGGCTCGCCAGCGCGTGCAGCGTGGCGGCGGGAAGGCTCACCTCGCGGGTGAGATCGAGCGCCTGGAGGAGCGGCACGAAGTCGAAGAGCCGGGAACGCACGACGGCGTCGCGGACCTCGGGGCGGACTTGCTCGAGGACGGCGTTGATGGTTTTATCGCCGGTGAGCTGAGCATTAATCGCCGTGATATCGAAGGGGACATCGAAAGAACCGGAACCGCCGACGCACAGCGCGCGCGGGGTGTCAGCGTCGCGCAGGTAGACCTCCGCGACGGTGATGGTGAAGTCCCACAGGCCCCAGACGTAGTCGATGTGTTGGCCCGGGCGGCGCAGGAAGTCGCGCACGCGGTGGGCGGGATCGATACGCGCGCCGCGGGCGGCGTCGTGCTCAAAGAAATGCCAGGGCGCGTCTTCGTTGGGGAGCGCGAAGCACGTGGCGAGAACCTCGTGGAACTCCTCGAACGTGAGCGCGTCGTTGATGCCAATCTGGCGGTGGACCTCCGCGTCCGTGCGCACGTGGGCGACCTGGACGATGATGGTCGACTCGGCAGGCTGGCGTCGCGCGCGGGCCTGCTCGAGATCGATGATGGGGGAGGACATGGGCCCCAGCCTAACCACTTTGACGGTCCCGCGCCGTGGGCGCCGAGCTGAGTTAGCGGGACGTGTCGTTGAACGACTGCTTGTCGAGGCCGCGGGCCTCCGCCTCCGAGACGGCGAAGGTGAGTGCTGCGAGCAGCGCGCCGGTGAGGCTCCAGGGCTTGGTGGCGCCGCGCTTGCGCAAGAAGCTGACGATGCCGCGGGCGATCTTCACGTTGAGGAACGCGCCGACGGCGAGTAGAGCGAGGAGGACAAGGAATGCGCCGTACGTCTTGAGTGGGGATGCCGGCTCGACCGTAAGCGGTGCGTCATCGCGCTCGTCCTCGTTCTGGGCGTTAGCGAAGGCGACGAGGCTGCCGAAGGCGGTGAACCCGGTGAGGTAGCCGACCGTGAGACCGACCTTGGACTTGAGGTAGTCCGGCAGCGCGGTGAGAATTCCCACAGCGGCGGCCTGCGCGATGCGGCCGGCAAGCGTGTCGTCGAGGGCATAATTATCGGGCTTATTTTGCGGAGCGGTCATGCGGGATAGTCTAGACGGCATGTATTCCGATAAGCATGAGCATATGACGCCGGCGCAGCAGGCGGCCCAGGACGAGCGCACGGAGGACGACCGTCGCAATGGCTCCTACCAGGCAACACAGAATACGACGGCGCCGCTCAGCGACTTTATGACGCGACTCATGGCGCAGGAACTGCCCATCATGGACTCGACCTCGCGCCAGCGCGTGTACGACATTCTGCGGGAGTATGACGGCCCCGTGATTGAGACGCAGGAGGAACTGCCCAAGGAAATCCGTGACCTCATGGATTTGTATTAAAGGTTTTTGATCGGGCATGAGAATGCCCGGTTTGTTCCGTATATCACTTGGGTCCTGCGTGTCATGCGGGCTCACACGTGGGTAGGCTGGATGGAGCATTATCCGTCGAGCAAAGAGTAAGAGATGGAACTACACACCACCGAACAGTCCCTGCATGGTTGGGGACGTACTGCCCGCACCTCCGCTCACGTCTTGTCCACCGCAGACGTTGAGGTCATCCAGGCGGCCGTCGCCCAGGTGGCGGACGACAACTCCGACAAGCCCGAGCACCTCAAGCGCGGCGTCATCGCCCGCGGCATGGGTCGTTCCTACGGCGACCCGGCACAAAACGCCGGCGGCCTCGTGATCGACATGCAGCCGCTCAACAAGATTCACTCCATTGACCCTGAATCCGCCATCGTCGACGTCGACGGCGGCGTCACCCTGGACCAGCTCATGAAGGCTGCCCTGCCGTACGGCCTGTGGGTTCCGGTTCTGCCGGGCACCCGCCAGGTCACCATCGGCGGCGCCATTGGCCCCGATATTCACGGCAAGAACCACCACTCCGCCGGCTCCTTCGGCAACCACGTTGTCTCCATGGAGCTGCTCGTGGCCGACGGCCGCGTCCTCCACCTGGAGCCGGAAGGCTCTGCAGATGATCCGGACGGCACGCTGTTCTGGGCCACCGTGGGTGGCATGGGCCTTACCGGTATCATCCTGCGCGCCCGCATTCGCATGACGAAGACGGAGACCGCCTACTTCATCGCGGATACGGACCGCACGAACAACCTGGATGAGACCGTGGCCTTCCACTCGGACGGCTCTGAGGTGAACTACACCTACTCGTCCGCATGGTTCGACGTCATCTCCCCGGAGCCGAAGCTGGGCCGCTCGACCATCTCCCGTGGTTCGCTCGCCACGCTGGCACAGCTTGAGGAGCTCGCGCCGAAGCTGGCCAAGGACCCGCTCAAGTTCAACGCGCCGCAGCTGATGACGGTGCCGGATATCTTCCCGAACTTTACGATGAACAAGCTGTCGCTCATGGCGATTGGCGAGGCCTACTACATGATGGGTGCTCCGGCCCGGAACAAGGTGAAGAACCTCACGCAGTTCTACCAGCCGCTCGACCTCATCGGTGAGTGGAACCGTGGCTACGGTTCCAATGGTTTCCTGCAGTACCAGTTCGTCGTGCCCACCGAGGCCGTCGAGCCGTTCAAGGACATCATTCGCGACATGCAGCGTTCGGGCCACTACTCGGCGCTCAACGTGTTCAAGCTCTTCGGCCCGGGGAACAAGGCTCCGCTGTCCTACCCCATGCCGGGCTGGAACGTCTGCGTGGACTTCCCCATCAAGCCGGGCCTGGGTGCCTTCCTCGACGACCTTGACCGTCGCGTCATGGAGTTCGGTGGCCGCCTGTACCTGGCCAAGGAGTCGCGTACCTCCGCCGAGAACTTCCACAAGATGTATCCGGGCATGGAGGGCTGGCTGAAGACCCGCAACGAGATCGACCCGACCGGCGTCTTCGCATCTGACATGTCCCGCCGTCTCGAGCTGCACTAGAAACCACCCCGAAAGGACCTGAAAAGAACATGCTGAATGCAGTAGGCCAGGCACAAAACATCCTGCTTCTGGGCGGTACCTCCGAGATCGGTCTGGGCATCGTCTCCGAGTTCCTCTCCCACGGCGGCACCCCGCACGTCACGCTTGCCGCGCGCAAGGATTCCCCGCGTATCGACGCGGCCCGCGCACAGCTCGAGGCCCAGGGCGCACAGGTCGAGGTTGTCGATTTCGACGCCACGGACTTCGACTCCCATCCGGCCGTCATCGACGCCGCGTTTGCGCACGGCGACGTGGATGTTGCGATCATCGCCTTCGGCACCCTGGGCGACCAGGAAGCGCTGTGGCAGGACCAGGCGCAGGCTGTTGCCTCCGCACAGACCAACTTCACGGCGCCCGTGTCCGTGGGCGTGCTGTTGGGACAGAAGCTGAAGAAGCAGGGCCACGGCACCATCGTCGCCCTGTCCTCCGTTGCAGGCCAGCGCGTGCGTCGCTCCAACTTCGTCTACGGCGCGTCCAAGGCGGGCGTCGACGGCTTCTTCGTCAACCTCGGCGAGGCGCTGCGCGAGTCCGGTGCCAAGGTGCTCGTCGTGCGCCCGGGCCAGGTGCGCACCAAGATGTCTGCCGCCGCAGGCGAGGCACCGCTCACCGTCAACGTCGCGGACGTTGCCAAGGCCACGTACGACGCAGTCGTGCACAACAAGGAGTCCATCTTCGTGCACCCGCTGTTCGAGTACGTCTCCCTGGCGTTTAAGTTCATCCCGCAGCCCATCTTCCGCAAGCTGCCGTTCTAGAACGACCCGCAACCCCCGCGCCCGCTCGTCGACTGTGACGTGGTCGCGGGGGTTTCGCGATCCCGGATCCCGGTGGGGAATGTGGTTCACTGGAAGCCATGACTACTGCCGCCGCTCAGCCGCGCCGCCGGGGTACCATTCTGCGTCCCCAGATGCGCACCGAAAACTATGCGTCCGATCTGCTCTCCCTGCGCTCCACGCTCTTAGGGCTCTCGAGCGCCGGTGTGGGCGCCTTTGCGGTGACGCTCGTGGCGTGGATGGTGTTCAAGCGCACGCACCTGCCGGCGTTTAGTACCTCCATGGTCACGCGCGCGCTCGCGACGGCGGGTATGGTGCTCACCCTTGTCATTGTGGCGGGGCTGCTCGCATGGTGGATTTCGGATGAGTACTACGGTAAACGCCGCCGGCCGCAGTGGCGCGTGGCGCTCACGTATTTCTTCTCCTACATGGCACCGGCGTTCATCGTCATCGCTGCGGTAGGAATTCCGCTTTCGGCCACCAAGCTGTGGCTCGACGGCATTCAGGTCGATCAGGTCTTCCGCACACAGTTCCTCACGCGCACGACGGAGCAGGGCGGCTACGCCGACATGAACTACCTGGACATGCCCACGTTCTATCCCATGGGCTGGTTCTGGCTGGGCGGCCGGCTCGCGGCCGTGTTGGGCTTACCGGGCTGGGAGGTTTTCCAGCCGTGGGCACTCATCTCGCTCGCGGTGGCAGGCTCCATCCTCGTGCCGATCTGGCAGCACCTCGTGGGCTCGCTGCCTGTGGCGACGGCCATTGCTGTGATGACCACGGCGGTCACGCTCACGCTCGGCGCGGAAGAGCCGTACTCCGCGGTCATTGCGATGGGCGCGCCGGCGGCGGCGTTGCTCGCGCAGCGTGCCTTCCATGGCTCGTGGTCCGCGACGGCGGGCCTTGCCCTCTTCCTGGGCATCTCGGCGACCTTCTACACGTTGTTCACCGGTGCCATTGCGCTCACGGTGGTTTCCCTGCTCGCCATTATCACCGCGGTTTATGAACGCCGGTGGCTGCCGATTGTCCGGCTCGTCATCATCGGCGTGGCCTCGTTGGCCATCGCCGCCGTCGCGTGGGGTCCCTACGTCATGTCGGCGTTGCGCAGCGGCGTCCCGCTCGAGTCTGCCGCGCAGCATTACCTGCCCAGCGAGGGCACGCAGCTGCCCGTGCCGTTCCTCTCGCCCAGCGTCATCGGTGCGCTGTGCCTCATCGGTGTCATTTTCCTGGCGCTCCGGCTTGCCGATGCCGAGGTGCGGGCGCTTGCTTTCGCGCTCGGCGGAATCTACGCATGGATCGTCGCCTCGATGGTGGTGACGCTCGCCGGTACGACGCTGCTCAGCTTCCGCCTGGAAATCATCGTCGTGCTCTTCATGGCCACCGCCGGCATCCTGGGTCTGGCGGAGGTACGGCTGGTGGGCATTCACTCCCTGTATCCGGCGCGCTTTGACGTGCCGACAAACCGCGCGATTACCACGGCCTTCGTGGTGGTCATGCTGCTGTCAGGTATCTACTACGTGCAGCAGATTCCGCGCCTCAACGAAGACGCCATTGACCACGCGTACGCGGATACGGACGGCAATGGCGAGCGCGCGGACCAATTCACCCCGGACTCGGCCTCGAAGTACGGGGAGATCAATGACTTCATCGTGGACCACGGCTATACGCCGAACGGCACGGTCATCATGACTGACGAGAAGCTGTTTATGGCGTACTACCCGTACCACGGCTTCAACGCCTTTACCGCGCACTACGCCAACCCGCTGGGACAGTTCCGCGAGCGCAGCGCACAGATGGAAACGTGGGCGCGCGAGTCCTGGGATCAGACCCCCGAGCAATTCCGTGAGGCGCTCGATAGCGCCAAGTGGCAGGGTCCGTCCGCCATCATCTTCCGCGGCGAGGTCGCCGAGGACGGTGCGGAGACGGACGGCTATAAGATCCACCTCGCGGAGGATATCTACCCGAACCAGCCCAACGTGCGCTACCGCGCGATCTTCTACAACCCGGAGGTCTTCGCCGAGGGCTGGGACGTCAAGCAGGTCGGCCCGTTCGTCGTCGCCGTGCGCACCCAGTAGTAGACAGTCGTGACAGACCCGCTGGAACACGCCATCGCGGGCGCGTGGACGGCGTGGCTGCCGGACTTCCGGCTGGCCTTCCGCATCGACCGCGCGGCGGGCCTGCTCACGGCGGAAGCCTGCTTCGACCGCGCTCCCGCGAACACGCAGATGGAGGCGGAACTGCGGGCGGCAGAGGAGGAGCTGGCCCACGCAGCTCGGGTGCTGGGGCCGGGATCACCTGCGCAGAGATAAGGCGAACCGTGCGAGGTGGTTTAGACTATCTGGGTGACTTTATCGACCGAAAGCCCAGCATCGAGCGTTGCTTCGCAGCCCGTGCGCATGGAGACCGCGCCGGCATGGTTGAAGTGGACTGCTCTCGTCTCCGGCATTCTTGGCTTCCTGGCCTTTGTGGCCCTGCCGTTGTTGCCGGTCAACCAGGTGCAGTCCAGCGTGCACTGGCCGCAAAATGACTCGCTCAATTCGATCAACTCGCCGCTCATCTCGGTGGCGCCGGAGAAGATTGATGCGGAAATCCCCATCGCAGCGACGCAGTACCTGCGTGAGGGACAGTCGCTGCTCTACGGCACGGTGCCGCCCGAGTCGGAGAAGGCGACCAACCGCGGTATGTTCGTCCGCTACGACGAGGAGCGGGGCCTCACGGTCGCCTCCCTCGACACGGTCATCCTCTCCCTCGACAAGAGCGAGGTCGCGGCTCTGCCTGACGATGCCGTGCTGCATATCGCGGCGGATGGCGACTCCGTGCGCGTTGACGTGGGCAAGCACGAAGAAGAGACCGAAGACGACGAGCGTCCGCAGGTCACCGGTACCTACACCGAGATTGATAACACGCCGGAGGCTCGCGCAGCGCTCAGCGACATGCGTGTCGACGTGGAGGTCAACTCCCGCTTTACTTCCTCGCCGTCCACGGTGAAGACCATTGCCATGTGGTTCGGCCTGCTCATGGTCCTCATCTCCTTGTTCTGCCTGTGGCGTATTGACCGCCTCGACGGCAAGCGCTTCGGCTTTATGCCGGAGACGTGGAAGCAGGTCCGTCCGCTCGATGGCGTGGTCGCCGCCATCCTCGCGTTCTGGCACATCTTCGGTTCGAATACCTCGGACGACGGCTTCATCCTCACCATGGCGCGCGTGAGCGGTCACGCGGACTACATGGCGAACTACTACCGCTGGTACGGCGTGCCTGAGGCCCCCTTCGGTTCCCCGTACTACGACCTACTCGCCGCGCTCACGCACGTGTCGACCTCCTCGGTCTTCATGCGCCTGCCATCGCTCGTCGCCGCGCTCATAATCTGGTTCGTGCTGTCGCGCGAAATCCTCCCGCGCTTTGGCGAGCTCGTTAACGGCCGCCGCGTCGCCCACTGGACCGCGGCGTTTATGTTCCTGGCTTTCTGGTTGCCGTATAACAACGGCATCCGTCCGGAGCCTATGGTCGCCTTGGGCGTCATGCTGACGTGGGCGTCCTTCGAGCGCTCCATCGCTACGCGCCGCCTCCTGCCAGCGGCTATCGGCACCATCATCGCGACGATCACGCTGGCCGTCGGCCCCACGGGTCTGTTCGCCGTGGGCATCTTCCTGGTCTGCCTGCCGCAGCTCTTTGCCTTCCTCGGTGAGCGCGCCAAGGCCACTGGGCTGGGCTGGGTCCCGCTCGTCTCCACGTTCCTCGCCTCCGGCACCGCGATTATGGTGGCGGTCTTCCACGACCAAACGCTCGCGACCGTCCTTGAGTCCACCTCCGTGCGCTCCCAGGTCGGCCCCGCGCTGCCGTGGTACTCCGAGTACGTTCGCTACACCACGCTCTTCCAGGAGTCCGTGGACGGCTCGCTCACGCGCCGCTTCGCGATGTTCACCATGCTCTTCTGCCTGGCGTTGATCGTCTACGCGTTCATTAAGAACCGCCGCGTCGTGGGCGCTGAGGCTGGCCCCACCGCGCGCCTGTTGCTCATCATCGCGCTGAGCATGTTCTTCCTCATGTTCACGCCGACGAAGTGGACGCACCACTTCGGCATCTACGCCGGTGTCGCCGGCGTCGTCGCCGCCCTGGGCGCGGTCGTGCTCTCCCAGATCGCCCTGCGCTCCTCCCGCGCACGCACCTTCGCCCTGGCCGCCGTGACCTTCCTCCTTGCCATCTCCCTGGCTGGCTGGAACGCCTGGTGGTACGTCTCCTCCTTCGGCATTCCGTGGTGGGACCGCACCGTCCAACTCAAGGCCATTGAGGCGAACACGGTGGTGCTCGCCATCGGCTTGGTCATCCTCGCTATCGGCATCATTCAGTCCTTCCGTCGCGAGTCGCGCCGCACCAAGGCGATTGCCGCGGGCACGAGCGACGAGGACTTCCGCGCCGCCGAGTCTGACCGCGTGACCCGCTGGGCCGGCGTCATGTCTGCTCCCATTGCCATCGCGTGTATTGGCGTCGTGGCCTTCTCCATGGCCTCCTTCGCTAAGGCCTACGTCTCCCAGGGCGACGCCTACTCCGTGGGCAAGGGCAATCTTGCCTCGCTTGCGGGTAACACGTGCTCGCTCGCCGATGCCACTTTGGTGGAGACCAATACGAACGACTCCTTCCTCGAGCCGATTGCCGGCACTCTGGGCGAGTCCCTCAACGACCCGAACTCCACGGGCTTTGCCCCGGATAACGTGCCGTCCTCCATCGAACCTGAGTATCAGAACTCCGCCTCCGTGGGTGCTATCGGCGGCTTGTCCACGTCGCAGAGCACGGATACGACCAACGCGTCCTCCGGCGCCGACCGCTCCCTGGGCGGCGCGGTTGACGAGAACGAGCAGAACGGCGAGACGGACGGTACGGCCTCCACGAAGACGGAGAGCGAGTCCGCCCACCGCAGCGAGCAGGAGAAGCAGGCTACCTCCGGCGAGCGTGATCAGGCGGGCGTCAACGGCTCCCACATCGCGCTGCCCTTCGACCTGGACTACACCAAGGTCCCCATCACCGGCTCGTACTCTGAGGACCAGGAAGGCACCGCCAGCCTCAAGTCCCAGTGGTTTAAGCTGCCTGAAGCAACCGACGCCGCCCCGCTCCTCGTCGTTTCCGCCGCCGGCAACATCTACCACCACGATGTCAATGGCATTGAGCAGGACGGCATGGAGCTCACGCTCCAGTACGGCACGCAGGACGGCGGCTCCATCAAGGACATCGGCGAGGCCGAACTGTCCGATGTCGGCGCCACCCCGAAGTGGCGTAACCTCCGCATGGCACTCGACCAGCTCCCCGCCGAGGCGAACGTCGTGCGCCTCGTCGCTACGGATGACTCCCTCGATGAGGAAGACTGGCTGGCCATCACGCCGCCGCGCGTACCCACCCTGGACACCCTCAATAATGTCATCGGCTCCGATACCCCGGGCCTTCTCGACTGGTCCACGGCCCTGCAGTTCCCCTGCCAGCGCACCTTCGACCACTACGCCGGCGTGACCGAGATCCCCGAGTACCGCATCCTTCCGGACGCGGCGGCGCAGACCTCGCTCACGGACTTCCAGTCCTTCTCTGGCGGCGGCGCCATGGCTACCGCGGAGGCCGTGAACTACGACTACGAGATCCCGGCCTACCTCAACCACGACTGGGCCCGCGACTGGGGCTCCATCAAGAAGTACGAGCTGCGCACCAACTCCGCCGGCGAGGCCCCCGACCTCGCCTCCATCGACCACGAGATCATCACACGCTCGGGTCTGTGGAAGGAATCTGAGATGAAGATTCGTCCGGAGGGCTCTGAAAAGTAGCCCTTCAATGCCGAAAGCCGCCGGACATCCGGCGGCTTTCGTTGTTTTCAATGAACCCGGGCGGCTACTGCCCCGGCCTACGGAAGTCTTCCTTGCGCCCCCGGTTATGCAGCGCGAGCCACTCCATAAAGCCCTTCGGGTCGTGCTGCTGGACGAGGAAGAACCAACCAAAGCGTGCGAATTCCTGCGGCAGGAGCTTGCGCATGCCACGCTGCCACAACAGGTAGCCGCGGTTGCGGTAGGTAAAGAAGCGCTTGAACTCACCCTCTGGGTACTGCGTGTGCATCTTGCCGCCCAGAATCGGCTTGAACTCGTCCGAGCCGTCCGGGTGCAAGTACGCGCACGTGAGCGCCGTGCCAAACTCGAGTCCCGAGTTGACCAGGCGGCGGTGGTACTCGACCTCGTCGCCGCGAATGAATAGGCGGTAATCCGGCACGCCGATGATCGTCATGGCCTCCGCCGAGATGAGCGCGCCATTAAACAGCGACGCGATCCCCGGCAGGAAGTCCCCCTCCAGCTCATCCATCCGGCGCCGCCACACGAGGCCCTGGCGCAGCGGGAACGCGAGGCGCTCCGGCTCGTTGATATTGCACACGGCCGGGGAGACCTCGTGCAAGGAGTTCGCCTCCGCCACGCGGTAGAGCTCCTCCAGCACGCCGAAGTCCGCCGGACGGCCATCGTCATCCGCGCACCAGATGGCATCCGCACCCAGCGCCAGCGCCTTCAAGAAGCCCAGCGCGAAGCCGCCCGCGCCGCCCAGGTTCGTCTTCGACCCGATGTATACCGCGCGTTCGCCCGCCATGGACTCCACGAGTTCACGCACCGCAGCCTCATTGCCATTGTCGACGACGATGACCCATTCCACCGGGTGAGTTTGCCCTACGACCTGCTCTAACGACGCGCGCAGCAGCTCCACGCGCTGGTGAGTGACGATGACAGCGGCAGTTGTTCCCGCCGCGGAAAGGGTCTTAACAGTCATGGCTTCCATTCTGCCACCAGCTTTCCGATGCCCCCTCTAGACACCCCGCGCCAGCCAGCGTCGCGCTCACAACGTGAATGAGTCGTGCCGATTTTTCAATTTTTTGGCCAACTCATTCACGCTAGGATGTGTGCCGGTGTGATGTGTGCCGGTGCTTAGAGCCCCGGGATGTCGATGATGCCCGCGGCATCCGCGCCCACCGCCGCGCCGCCGACCAGAAGTGTGGAGATAGCCGCAATCGTCACGCCGAGGATGATGTCGAGCGTCTGCCCAATCTTCCAGTCGTTCGCCACGTCCGACTTGATGGTCGACACGAGGAACTCGTCTGATGAGCCACGGTCAGCCGCATTCTTGAGATTCTCGATATCGGAGCTGCCGATCTCGCCCTTCTCCGCCTTGGAAGAGATAACGTCTGCAGCTACATCGATAGAAGACCCAAACCCGTCGCCGCCGAAAGCCTCCTTAGCTACGGCCTTGGTGATGGCGACTCCTACCTCACCATCAGTGACCTCCGACGAGGTCTTGCCGTCGGCCGCTCCCGCGACGCCGGTGGACAGGGGCAGGGCAGCGGCCACAGCCACAACGCCCGCAGTGAAACGCTTCATGGTCGTCAATCCTTGAAAGAGAAGATATGTTGAAAAGCAAAAAGCCCTGCTTGGCATGGTAACCAAGCAAGGCTTCGAAATCCGGAAACTAATCCTCGAAATTATCGAGAACTAGAACGGAAGGGAAACGCCCGGGATAACACCGGCATTGACGGCAGCGGCGCCAGCAGCCAGGACAGCAGCGGCGATGCCGAAGCCCCAGAGGATGTCAGCGGTGGTGCCGAGCTTGTACTTGTTGTTTGCGTCGTTATCCCAAGAGGACTGGTAGAAGTCGATGTATGCCTTGGAGGAAGCCGCCTTCTCAGACTTGGAGGAGCTATCCATGGCATCGGAGCTGGTCTCAGCGGAGCCGGAGGCCGGCTCGGAAACGCCGTTCACTGCACCGTAGATGCCAGCGGCAAGACCGACCAGTGCGCTTTCCTCATCAGTATTGGCGGCCGAAGCAACACCGGTGGACAGGGACAGAGCAGTAGCGACGGCAACGGCGCCAGCAGCGAAACGCTTCATGGGGAATCTCCTTGAAAGGGGGATGGAAAGATAGACACGCTCGTAGGGACACCTCCCTGCGGAACTGGTCTAGAGCTTAGACCATTGCTGTGGGATTCGTAAGTCTTTTCTCGGAGAAAGTATAATCCCAGGTGGATGAGGTATGAATTAACTTAATCCGGGGGTAAAAGATGGCCGTGGCACAAATGGCGAAAAGGCAAGGTCACGCTAAGTATGTTCACGCTGTTACCTGCAAAAAGAAGGCCCCGCAGACTTCCTTAAAACGGAGCTGCGGGGCGAAGAAGGGGTAAGCGGAAAGCTCTTAGTCCTTATCTTTTTCTTCATCTTCTTCTTCGTTAAAGCGCTTAAGGAGGTCGCGCACATAGTCGCCGGCGCCGGGGCCCTCGTAGGCTTCGACAACGTCGGCCACTTCGCCGACTTCCTTGATCTCGCCGTGATCGACCCACAGGGCGGTATTGCATAGCTGGGCGAGGAAGTCATTGGAGTGCGACGCGAAGACGAGGATGCCGGACTTCTTCACCATTTCCTGGAGCTTGACGCGGGCCTTGGCCATAAACGCGGCATCGACAGCACCAATGCCCTCGTCGAGCAGGAGGATTTCCGGCTCGATGGAGGTGACGACGCCGAGCGCTAGGCGCACGCGCATGCCGTTGGAGTAGGTGCGCAGCGGCATCGCCAGATAGTCGCCGAGCTCAGAGAACTCCGCGATCTCATCCATCTTGGACTTCATCTGCTTGATGGTCTGGCCCAGGAAGAGGCCGCGGATGATGATGTTGTCGTAGCCGGAGACCTCCGGGTCCATGCCCACGCCCAGGTCGAAGACCGGCGCGATGCGCCCGCGCACGTCCGCGGTGCCGCGGGTGGGCTCATAGATGCCGGAGAGCAGACGCAGCAGCGTGGACTTGCCGGCGCCATTATGGCCGACAAGCCCCACGCGGTCGCCCTCACGCAGGTGCAGGTTGATGTCCTTGAGGGCCTCGACCACGACGGTGTTGGAGGCATTCTTACCAATCGCGCCACCGGCGGTGGAGAGCATGGCTTTCTTCAGGGAGCGGGACTTCGCGTCAAAGATGGGGAAGTCGACGCAGGCGTTATACGTATCGATGGAAACCATGGTGAGAAGTCCTTATACCCAGTAGCTAACGCGGAAGCGCCATTGGCGCATGGCGAGGGCGGCGAGCAGCACGCCGCCGATGGTGCAGGCGATCACGATCCACCAGTGGTAGGCCGCGACAGGCTGGCCAATCATGGGGGCGCGGACGATCTCCATGTAGTGGTACAGCGGGTTAAGCTCCGCCAGACGCGCGCGCGAGGACACGGAGGCGTTGTCCTTCAGCGTCGAGGTCATCCACACAATCGGCGTGACGTAGAAGAGCAGCTGCGTGAGCGAGTCGAGCAAGGGCGCGACGTCGCGGAAGCGCGTGGCCACGATGCCGAAGAACATGGACACCCACACGCCATTGACCAGCAACAAGGCGAGAGCTGGAAGGAACAGCCAGAACTCCCAGCCCAGGTGGCGCGGGAAGATGGCGAGGAGGATAAGCCAAATAATGAGGTTGTGGCCCAAGAAGAGGGTCTGGCGCCACACGAGGCGGTAGACGTGGACCGAGAGCGGCGCGGGGAGCTGTTTAATAAGGCCCTCGTTGTCGATGAAGACGGTGGCGCCTTCCTTGATGGCGCCCGAGATGAAGTTCCACATGATAAGGCCCACGGTGACGTGGGGCAGGAACGTACTCAGCGGGATCTTGAACAGCAAGGAGTAGAGCAGGCCCAGCGCGGCGGCCATGACGCCGGTGGCGATGGTGATCCAGAAAGGTCCCAGGACGGAGCGGCGGTAGCGCTGCTTGATGTCTTGGACGCCGAGCTTGAACCAGAGCTCGCGTTGGCGCGCACCCTCAATGAGATCGGCGAAGGCTGCCTTGAAGGTCATCGACTGCGAAGGAGGAATTTCTCCTTGGTCGGTGACGGCAGTCATGCGGGCGATATCGGCGCGCAGTTGGTTATTGTCATGCACGTGGCATACCCTATCGTCTCCGAGGTCCCCAGTGGGAGTGGCCCGCCGTGAAAAGGCGATGAGCTGCAAGAAACACATTCTGGTGCGAACGGTATAGAGTGGGGAAGTTGTCAGCGCGGAAGGGAAGAGTTGCCATGGTTGCCTATGACGCGGCGAGTGTTCGTGGTTTATATACGGGACTCGCTGACGGCTGGACGTACCTCAACGCGCACGCCGCGCCGCAGATTGCGGAGAAGGTTGCCTCCGGCGTCGCCCGAGCCTTCCGCACCGCGAATGCCGTCTTGCCTGCAGATGCCCCCGTGGGCGCCCATTCCGCAGCCCCTGTCGCCGGCATGCTTGAGGGCGAGAAGCACCTTCAGGCCGCCCGCATGGCCGTCGCCGATCTCGTGGGCGCGCGTGCCGATGCCGTCGTGCTCGGCCCCTCCCTGCCCGTGCTCTACCAGTCGCTCGCCCGCGCCCTCGGCCCGCTCCTGCGCCGCCAGTCCTCGGTGGTGCTCTCCAAGCTTGACCCGCCGGCGCTCTACGCCGCCTTCGCCCACGGTCCGCATGGCTCGACCGTGCGCTGGGCCCAGCCGGACCTCGGCACCGGCGAGCTGCCCGCCTTCCAGTACGCGGAGCTTGTCGATGGCTCCACGCGCCTCGTGTCCCTTTCCGCCGCGCATGAGTTGCTTGGCACCGTGGCACCCGTCCATGACATCATCGAGACCGTCCGCTCCCGCTCCCGCGCCTGGACGCTTCTCGACGTCACCGCGCTCGCCCCGTACCGTCCCATCGACATGGATGACCTCGGCGCGGACATCCTTGCCATTGACCTGGCGCAGCTCGGTGGCCCGCAGATCGCCGCGCTCGTCTTCCGTGACACCGCGATGTTCCGCCGCCTCGACGCTCTCAGCCCCGGCCAGACAGCGCACACCGCCGCGAAGCTCGAGACCCCCGTCTCCGCGGGCCTCGCTGGCGGCGTCGGTCCGCTCGTCGACCATATGGCGACCCTCGCCGGCGGCGACCGTGGCTCCCGCCGCGTGCGCCTGCGCGGCTCGATGGAGTCCCTCGAGGCCTACCTCGACGATCTCCGCGCAGACCTCTATATCTATCTCGGCACGCTGAGCCAGGTCCACATCCTCGGCGCTACCGGCGAGGCCGCCGCCGAGGCTTCCGATGACCGCCTCCCGCGCCTATCCTTCGCCGTGCGCGGCGTGCCGGCCGAGACCGTCCACCGTCGTCTCTTCGACAACCGGCTTGTCACGACGCTCGCCCCGGCCACGCCCCTGCTGCGCGACATGGGCATCGACGAACTCGGCGGCGCCGTCACCGTAGCGCTCGGTCCGTTTAACACGCACAACGACATCGAGCAGCTCACCCGCGTCGTCGCCTCGCTGGCGTAAGTCTCCCCGGCCTAGTCGGCGTTCGTGAGCACCAGGGTGCCCGTGACCTCACCGGAGTCGAGGGCCTCGTGGGCGCGGGCGGCACGAGCAAGCGGGAACGTCGCGTGGAGTGCATGCTTGACGCGGCCATCCTCGAGCATGGGCCAGACGTTCTTCACCGTCTCGGCAACGATGGCGGCCTTGTCCGCGTGGTTGCGGCCACGCACCGTCGTGCCCTGAATGGTGAGCCGCTTGTTGAGGACGACGCCGAGGTTAATCTCGCCTTTCGTGCCGCCCTGCATACCGATGATGACCATGTGGCCGTCCACGGCGAGCGCCTTGAGGTTCTGCTTCAGGTACTTCGCGCCAATGATGTCGAGGACGACGTCGCACTGGTTCTTGAGCTCTTCAGCGAAGTCCTGCTCCTTGTAATTGATGAGGATATCCGCGCCGAGCTCGCGGCAGCGCTCGAGCTTTTCCGCCGAGCCTGCGGTAACAGCCACCGTCGCGCCGAGAGCCTTGGCGACCTGGATAGCGAAGGTGCCGATGCCGCCGCCACCGCCGTGGATGAGAATCGTCTGGCCTTCCTTGAGGCCCGCGGCCATGACGATATTCGACCATACGGTGCAGGCGACCTCGATGACGGCGGCGGTCTCTTCCAGTGTGAAGCCCTTGGGGATAGGCAGCAGCTGGCCTTCCGGCACGGCGACGAACTCGGCATAACCGCCGCCGGCGAGCAGCGCGCCGACTTCCTCGCCGACTTTCCGGCCGGTATCACCCGCGTCAACGATGACGCCAGCGGCCTCGAGACCGATAATCTCCGACTCGCCCTTGGGCGGCGGGTACGCCCCGCGCGCCTGGAGCAGGTCCGCGCGGTTGACGCCGGCGGCCTTAACCTCGACGAGTACCTCCCCGGGCTTGAGCTCTGGCGTATCCACTTCGCCTAGTTCGAGCGAGCGGGGGTCTTCTAAGTCCTTCTGAATGATTGCGTGCATGCACCCCAAACTAGCGTTTTCTTCCCGCCGCGCGCCGGGCTTTCGGGGCGCTGACTTGGACTGGGGATTCTTTTAGACCGTGGGTACGTACACATTCACGCAGCTAGCGAGAAAGGAGTCAACGATGGTGACTCCGCACTTGGTGATGTGGGCGACCGCGGAGCCTGTCGTGTTCGATGCAGACGATGATGCCTCGTGTCTGCGCGTGTACCGCGAGACTGTGGGCGTCGCCTCTTACGAGGAGCTCACGCGCATCGTGAACAAAAGACATTCTGATACGCCTCTGGCCCAGGTCACTGGCGCCCGACTCGTGCGGGCCACGTGGGAGGACCGATTTTCGGAATTGCGAGGCGAGTGTGAATCGCGGCCCACGGTTTAGTAGGCTAAAGCAGTTACGTTCTGTGGTCGCTTGCGACTGCAGTTGTGACGAGGAGACGTGGCAGAGCGGCCGAATGCACTGGTCTTGAAAACCAGCGTGGGGAAACTCACCGAGGGTTCAAATCCCTCCGTCTCCGCCAATATCATTTCCCCTGGTGGCTATCCACCGGGGGTTTTGCTTTGTCTAGGCTGGTCAACGGCATAATCCATTTTGTCATTTGGGGACAGGTATAGCCACAAAATGACGTAATGAAGGGAAAGTTAAGGGAATTTTCTTCCCGTTCCGGCGACTTGGTGCCTTGGCCGAGAGGATAGGCAGCGGTCTGCAAAACCTTTGACACGGGTTCGAGTCCCGTAGGCACCTCCACTTTCCGCTGAGTCCAATAGGGCACGCGTCGCAGGCGGCTGGCAGTCCACCCTCAGGCACGCCGAGACCTCTGAGCTTCATTTCGCATCGAGCGACAGATCACACTCGATAATATCGTCATCGGGCGATATAATCGCCATATGGCTATGAAGCAACAGGACGGGGCAACCCTCGACGAGGTGGCGACGGCAGCATACGCCCACCTATTCCAAGCATTTGCAGAACCGACGAGGTTGGCGATCGTGCAGCACCTCGCCTCGGGTGAGCACCGGGTCCGCGATCTGGTCGAGCACATGGGCCTGGCCCAGTCTACGGTGAGCAAACATGTCGGCTTTCTCGTTGAGTGCGGCCTGGTGACGATGCGCCCGGAAGGGCGCTCCACCTGGTACTCGCTGACACAGCCCGAGCTCCTGCGTACCCTCATCGCCGCTGCTGAATGCCTCCTCGATGCCACCGGCACGCAGGCCCTGCACTGCACGCACCTGCGACTCCCACATATCCACCACGCGACAGATACGGAGAAGAAGTAGATATGGGGGCAGGACACAATCACGGCCCCGCCGCCAGCGAGAACGGGCACCCTGGAGATTTCCGCAAGAAACTCTGGATCGCATTCTCGATCACCGCGATGATCGTCGTTGCCCAGGCCATCGGCTCGGTCATCACCGGCAGCCTCGCACTGCTGACCGACACCGCCCATGCCATCACCGATGCCTTCGGCCTGCTGGTTGCACTGATTGCCGGGACGCTGATGCTCAAACCCGCTAACGCCAAGCGCACCTGGGGGTTCCGGCGTATCGAGGTGATCGCAGCCCTCGGGCAGTCGGCACTGCTGCTGGTGGTGGGCACGTACGCCGCCATCGAAGGCATCCGGCGACTGTTCGAGCCGCCGGAGGTGCCCGCAAGCGAACTGCTGATCTTCGGCATTATCGGCCTGGTCGCGAACACCATCGCCATCACCGTCCTCGCCTCCAGCCGCGGTTCGAACTTCAACATGCGTGCCGCGTTCCTCGAAGTCCTCAACGACGCCCTCGGCTCACTCGGAGTGATCATCGCGGCGATCGTGATCGCCACGACCGGGTTCACGCAGGCCGACGCCATCGCCGGACTGTTCATCGCCAGCCTGATCGTGCCTCGCGCGTTCAAGCTGATGCGTGAGACCATCGGCGTCCTCATGGAGTTCACTCCTAAGGGCCTCGACCTCGACAAAGTCCGCTCACACATCCTCGAACTCGACCACGTTCAGGATGTCCATGATCTGCACGCCTCCACTGTGGCGACCGGTCTACCGACCCTGACCGCCCACGTCGTCGTCGACGACGAGTGCTTTACCGACGGTCATGCCGCCCAGATGCTCCAAGAGATCAAAGACTGCGTTGCAGGACACTTCGAGGTCTCCGTTCATCACTCGACCTTCCAGATCGAGACCGAGCACATTGCCGAACATGAACCGGAAGTCAGCAAGCACAACTGAACGCAGCGCCCCCTCCCGGGCTCGTACCGGGCGGGGGCGCCTAGTGCTGCCTAGTGCGTATGTGGGGATCGATATTCAGCGTCCTCGAGGCGGAGGGTGCTCGTGGCGTTGTCCTCATCGATAATGAGGTCCCCACCGCCGTACCACGTGCGGGCGGTTACGACGAGCGGTGCTGCGGAGGTGGTCATCGCGGTATTCCTTTCGCGCGCTAGCGACGCTACCGGTAGATAACGGTGTTGGCCACTACGAATTCTGCTCTAGCCAGGCGTTGATTCCGCCGCGCAGCGAGACGACGTTGGTGAAGCCGCGCTCGCGCAGGAGGGCCACGGCCTGGGCGGAGCGGATGCCGGAGGCGCAGTGGATGACCGCGTATTCGTCGGGGTCGAGGTCGGGGTTCTCGCCGTCGACGATGCGGTCGAGCAGGAAGTGCTCCGCGCCGGGGATGACGGAGTGCTCGCGTTCCTCGGCGGTGCGCACGTCGATCAGACGGGTGCCGAGGGGAACGGCGCGGACTTCGGGGGCATCGTCAGGCTGGGTGGGTACGGTGCCCGAGGTGACCAACGGGATGTACTCCCACGTGCCGGACAGGGCGTCGAAGTAGCCGAGCTTGCCCACGAGGGGCTCGCCGACGCCGGTGATGATTTTGAGGGCCTCGAGGGCCATGGCGGAGCCGACGATGCCCACGACGGGGCCGAGCACGCCCGCCTGCGAGCACGACGGCACGGAGCCGGGCGCGGGGGCCTCGGGGAAGACGTCTTCGTAGACGGGGCCGTGGCCAGACCAGAAGACGGACAGCTGCGCGTCGAAGCCCAGGATGGAGGCCCAGATATGGGGAATGCCCAGCTCGTGGGCGGCCCAGGAGGACAGGTAGCGCGCCTCAAAGTTATCGGTGCCATCGAGGATGACGTCCGCGCCACGCAGCTGTTCGAGCGCGGTAGCGGACTCGAGGCGGCCGAAGGTCTCGACTGTGACGGCGGGGTTGAGCGCGGCGATTTTTTCGGCTGCGGATGAGGTCTTCGGGCGTCCCACGTCCGGCGTGGCATGGATGACCTGGCGCTGCAGGTTGGACAGGGAGACCTCGTCATCGTCGAAGAGAAGGACGCGGCCTACGCCGGCGCCGACGAGGTAGAGCAGCGCGGGGGAGCCGAGCCCCCCGGCGCCGATGACCGCGACGGTGGCACGGGCAAGCTTGGCCTGGCCCTCCTCGCCCCAGAGAGCCTCTTGCCGGGCATAGCGGACGCTCATTCGAGACCCACCCAATTCACGGAGCCGTCAGTGTGGCGTTGCTCTTTCCAGATGGGCACCTCGGCTTTGACGCGGTTGGCGCAGTCCTCGGCGGCATGGAACGCGTCAGCACGGTGCGCGGCGGCGGCGACAACCACAAAGGCTGAGTCCCCGACGCGCAAATCGCCCGTGCGGTGCGCGCACCACAGGCGGGCGTTGGGATGGGAGCTGATGACCTCAGCGGCGACGCGTTTGATTTCCGCGTCCGCGCTGGGGTGCGCAGTGTAGGTGAGCAGTTCGACGCCGCCGCGCCCGCCGTCATGGTTGCGCACGATGCCGTCGAAAGTGACGGTCGCGCCCATGGCAGGCGTTACGGTCGCGGCGACTGCCGCGGCCGTGTCGATGGTCTCGTTCGTCATAAAAGCGTCGATGACCAGGCCGGTGTGCTCTGCTACGTACTGTGGATCAGTGCTCATGCTTCCCTTCGAGCTGTTCAATGATGTGTCCCAGGATAGGCTCCAGCACCTTGACGCCGTCCTTGACCCCACCCGTCGAGCCGGGCAGTGCCATGGCGAAGGTCGTCCCGCGCGTGCCCGCGACGGTGCGCGAGAGTGGGGCGGTGGGCACGCTTGCCGATGCCGCGTAGAACGCGTGGGCAATTCCCGGCAAGGTTCGCTCGAGGTGGGCTTCGAGGGCCTCGACCGTCTGGTCATCGGGGCTGAGCCCCGTGCCACCCGAGGTGAGGATCACCGCGGGCTTCTCGGCGAAAGCCTGGTCGACAGCGGCGCGAATGTCTGCGTCGGGAACCACGGAAGCATCGGCGCACTCCAGGCCCTGCGCGCGCAGGAACTCGACGGCGATGGGGCCGGAGCGGTCCTCATACGTGCCCGCGGCGGCGCGGGTGGAGGCGACGATAACGATTCCGGTGCGTGCCATTAGATGGGGAAGACCTCAACTGGATCGCCGGCCTTGAGGTGCGCGCCAGCGGGGATGCGGATAAGGGCGGTGGCGGACATAGCCTGGGAAATGAGGTGGGAACCTGCACCCGGGAGAAGCTCGGCCTGGCCCATGCCCTCCGGCGAGTGGGAGAGCACACCGCGGCGGAACTGGTCGCGGGACTCGAGGCCGTCCACGTCCTGCATGATGCGCGAGATATACGGCGGGCGCGAGTGGCCGAGGACCGGACCGACGTAGAGACGGAAGCTCACAAGCGTGGAGACCGGGTTACCGGGCAGGCAGATGACCGGAACATCGCCCAAGTGGGCGAGGCCCTGCGGGCCGCCGGGCTGCTGAGCGACGTGGCCGAACCAGCCGTTGGCCTCGAAGACCTGGCGCACGACCTCGAATTTGCCGTGGGAGACGCCGCCGGAGGTGACGATGGCGTCCGGCTGGTAGAGACGCACGACGCCTTCCAGATCGGAGCGCAGGATGCCCGGGTCATCGTTGGTGCGTACGTAGGCGACGACCTCGATGCCGTACTCCTTGCACAGCGCGGCGATCATCGGGCCGTTGGAGTCCGGAATCTGGCCGGCGGACAGGTTGGCGGTGCCGATCTCGGCGCCGCCGGTGACGACGACGATGCGGGCGGGGGCGTACACCTCGACCTCGGTGTAGCCCTGGCCAGCGAGCGCGGAGATAGCGGCCGGGAGCAGGCGCGTGCCGCCGGGGATGAGCAGCTTGCCTTCCTCGACGTCAGAGCCGGCCTTACGGATGTACTGGCCTTCCTTGACGGCCGGGATGGTGACGGTGCCGCCTTGTTCGACGAAGGTGGACGGCTCGCAGAATTCCACCGGCACGATGGCCTTGGTGCCCTCCGGCACCTTGGCGCCGGTCATGATTGGGGTGGCGATGCCCTCCTTGAGCGGTGTCGCAGCCGTGTCACCTGCGGCGACCGTGGCGCCCACAGTGAGCGTGCCGCCAGCTGGGTCCGTGATGGCGTAGCCATCCATCTGGGAGTTATCGAAGCGCGGGGAGTTGTAGGTCGCGTTGATGGACTTGGCCAGGACCATGCCATCGGCCTCCAGCAGGGAACGCGTGACGACGTTCGGTGCGGTGACGACGGCGCGGACGGCGCTCAAGTGTTCTTCGTACGTGCGCATGGCAACTCCTTGTACAAGGGGGATCCGTGGGTGAAACCCCGGTGGGGACACATCTTCTACAAGTCTAGGCTTTTTCTCGCGTGTTCTCGGCTGGCATAGTGGGGTGCATGCTTGAGATTCATTACTTTGCCGCGGCCCGCGCCGCCGCCGGTACCGCCCAGGAGTCTGCGGAGCCCGCAGCCTCCCTGGGCGAGCTTCTCGATGCCCTCGCGGCCGCGCATACCGGCACCACCGAGGCGGGCATGACGCTTGCGCAGGTCCTCGAGCGGTGTACTTTCCTCATCGACGGCAAAAACGCCGAACGCGACGCCGTCCTCGACGGCGCCGCGCGCGTGGATATCCTCCCGCCCTTCGCCGGCGGCTAGCGCGCCCGCAGCGGGCTTGTGAAGAAATTCACCACGCCTGAGACGAGCCCGAGCACGATCGCGCCGAGGATGGCGGGCAGCCAGCCGTCGATGTCGAGGTGACCCAGCGAGGTATCGAGGGAGTTAAATGCCCACTCCGTGATGAGCAGCGCCGCGCCATTGATGACGAGCGCGAACAATCCGAGTGTGGCGCAGGTGAGGGGTGCGCCGAGGAACCGCAGCACCGGCGTGATGACGGCGTTGACGAGAACGAAGACGGCCGCGACGGCGAGGAACGTCGACGAGGAGCCCGCCTCATTGGTCGACCCGATGCCTGGCTCGCCCGGAGTGAGCGCGGGCGGCACGATGTCGATGCCGGGGACGAAAGAGACAACGACCCATAAGGCGAGGGCGACGGCTATGACGTTGAGTGCGAAGTTCCACAGGGCTTTCATGGGTGTGACACTACCGGCCGTCCCTGCGGACCGCCTGAGAAAACGCGCAGACTAGCCGCGGACGGCCTTCCACGCGGCGAGGAGCTGATCGGTCTCCTCCGGGGTCGTCACCGTGATGCGGATGCCTTCGGGGAAGGAACGCACGAGCACGCCCTGCTCGGCGAGCGCGGCGGCGAGTTCTGGGGTCTCGCCCGGCAGCCACACGAAGTTGGCCTCGGAGGGGTACGCGCCGGTGGCCTCGATGACGCGCTGGCGCTCGACGACGGCGGTATCGGTGCGCTGCTTCAGCTCATCCTGCGCGGCGAGGGAGGCGAGAGCGCCAGCCTGGGCCACGGAGTTCACGGAGAACGGGATCGCCACCTTGTTGAGGGCCTCGATCATCTCCGGCTGGCCGAAGGCGTAGCCGATGCGCAGGCCGGCCAGGCCGTAGGCCTTGGAGAAGGTGCGCAGACCCACGAGGTTGGGGTACTTCGCGATTTCCTCGGTGGCCAGCGGGGTGTCCTCGGCGCGCAGGTACTCGGTGTACGCCTCGTCGAGGGCGACGGTGATCTCGGCCGGGACCTTGGCCATGAACTCAGCGAACTCGGCGCGGGTCACGATGGAGCCGGACGGGTTATTCGGGTTGCAGATGAAGATCAGGCGTGTGCGGTCGGTGATCGCGGCGGCCATGGCCTCCAGATCCACGCCCTCGTCCTTGAGCGGGATGGCGACCGGGGTGGCGCCGTGGACCTGGGCGAAAATGGGGTAGGCCTCGAAGGAACGCCACGGAAAGACGACCTCGTCGCCGTCGGTGCAGGTGACCTGGACGAGCTGCTGGCACAGCGCGGAGGAGCCGGTGCCCACGGCAACCTGCTCGAAGGCGACGCCGAGGTGCTCGGCGAGGGCCTCGCGGATGGCAACGGCGCCCATGTCCGGGTAGCGGTTCGCGCCGGCGGCAGCTGCGGCCATGGCGTCGACGGCGGCGGGCAGCGGCGGCTGCGTGGCCTCGTTGGAGGAGAGCTTGAGGGCGTCTTCCTGGCGCTTGCCGGGGACGTAGGCGGGGAGGGAGGAAAGGTCAGGGCGAATCATTTCTATCACTCTAGTGGTTAGGTGCGGTTACGGCTTACGGGTTACGGGGTCCGCGCGGGCCGTAGTCGAATTCGGCGGTGAGCGGGCCGAAGGCCTTGAGGCCGGCGGGGGCATCGGCAGGCGGAAGGTGCAGCTCGAGGAACGCGCCGGCATCCGAGGACTCGATGGCGGCGAGCGCCTCCTCGAGTTCCTCGAAGGTCTGCGCGGAGTAGGACTTCATCGTCGTATCCGGCTTGAAGACCTGCGGCAGCGCGCCGTACGACCAGTTCTGGATGTCGTTGTACTCGTCCTCCATGCCCAGGATGTAGCGCTCGATGGTGTAGCCGCGGTTATTCATGAGTACGATGATGGGATTGAGTTCCTCGCGCAGGATGGTGGACAGCTCCTGGGCGGTGAGCTGGAAGGAACCGTCGCCGATGAAGAGGACGTGGCGGCGGCCCGGCTCAGCAAGCTGAGAGCCGAGCGTCGCGGGCAGGGTAAAGCCGATGGAGCCCCAGATGGGCGAGTTGATGTACTTGACGTTCGCGGGCAGCTGCTGGGCGCTCAGGCCGATATGCGAGGTGCCGGCCTCGGCGATGACCACGTCGTCCGCGCGGAGGAAACGTGCCATGCGCGGCCACAGCTCGGCCTGCGTGAGCGGACCGGTAGGCGCGGCGGCGCTCGTGGTCGGGGCGGGCTCGCGCGGGGTGGCGGGACGCTCGGGGGCGCGGTCGATGAGGGCATCGATAAGTTCGCGGGTGGTGAGCCCCACGAAGTACTCGCCGTCAACGCTGGCGTGCTGGTCACCGAGGTTAACCACGAGCGCGTGGTCAAGCTCGTGCGTGAACGAACCGGAGTTGACCTCGATGAAGCGCGGGTTCGTGGTCACCAGGAAGTCCGAGTGCTCGACGCGGTCCTTGACGCCGGGCGCCGAGGCCGCGCCGTTGTAGGTGCCGATGAAGAGCGGATGATTCTCGGGCAGGAGGGCCTTGCCGGAGGACATCTGGGCGAAAGGAATCTGTGCCTTCTCCGCCAGGCGCAGGAGGGGCTCGGTAAAACCGTGGCGGTCCGCGTCCTGGTCAATAAGGAGGAGTGGGTGCTCGGCGCGGGCGAGGACCTCGAGGATGCGTGCGGCCGCGGCCTCGAGGCGCTCGGGGTCGGAGGCGGGCAGGGAGGTGTCGAGCGGGGCATCGGGAGCCTCGATGGTGAGATGCGTGATGTCCGAGGGGAGCTGGATGTGGACGGGGCGCTTCTCACGCAGACAGGTGCGCAGCGCGCGATCGATTTCCTCAACGGCGTTCATGGGGGAGACGCGCACGGCGACCTCCGTGAACGGCGCGATGGCCTCGAGCATATTCGCGAAGTCGCCATCCGCGAGGGAGTGGTGGAGGTTCCAGCGGAACTCCGTGGCGTACTGCGGTGGGGCGCCGCCGATGGAGACGACCGGGATGTGCTCCGCGCGCGAGCCCGCAATGCCGTTGAGAGCGGAGAGCTCACCCACGCCGTACGTGGTAAGAAGCGCGCCGACGCCGCGCGAGCGAGCATAGCCATCCGCCGCATACGCCGCGTTGAGCTCGTTGCAGGCGCCCACGAAACGGATGCCTTCTGCGTCGCGCAGCTGTTCCAAAAAGCTCAGGTTAAAATCGCCAGGCACGCCGATGACTTCGGTAATGCCAATGTCTTTGAGACGGCGGAGGAGGAATTCGCCCACGGTTGTCTGCATGCAGTGCTCCTTTCGAGACGGTGAGTGCTGCCGTCTATTATGACGCGTTGACATAAAGGGGGCGGTCTTTTGTGTGCGCTCTTTTGTGTGCAGGGGCGGCCCTCAGGTAAAGTCTCCGTGTGATACTTTCGAGTATCTGGAGACGTGCCAGAGCGGCCGAATGGGGCTCCCTGCTAAGGAGTTGACTTACTTGCGTAGGTCCGGAGGTTCAAATCCTCTCGTCTCCGCCACTCAACCCCCGGTTCTCGCCGGGGGTTGTCGCATGTGTGGGGCAAGGCGCCACGCGCGTCGAGGAACCTGCGTCACATAACTAGGCGGCGGGAACGCGCTGGGGTTAGGATCGGCTGGTGAAAATCTCGTGGCTTGGACCCGCGCGGCTCACCGCGGTCGGGTTTATGGCTCTCATCTTGACGGGCACGCTGTTGCTCATGTTGCCCATCTCGGCGCATGTGCCGCACTGGACGCCGTTTCTTCCGGCATTTTTTACGGCGACCTCGGCGGTGTCGCTCACCGGGCTCATCGTTGAGGACACCGGTTCGTACTGGACACATTTCGGCCAGTGCGTCATCCTGGCGCTCATCCAGCTGGGCGGTTTGGGCATCATGTCGCTCGCGTCGCTGTCGGGCATGCTGCTTACCGGGCGGGTGAGCCTCAAGGCGCGTGCTGCGGGCGCGGCGGAGGGACGCCCCATCGTCGAAGGCGGCATTCGGCGCACGCTCACGTTTACCTTTCTCTTCACCTTCGCAGCAGAGGCGGCCGTGGCGCTCGTCGTGGGTGTGCGCGGCATGGTGCACTACGGCTGGACCGGGCCGCAGGCGGTGTGGGAAGGCACGTTTCACGCGGTCTCCGCATTCAATAACGCGGGCTTTTCCACGTACTCGGATAACCTCGTGGGTTTTGCCGCGGACCCGTGGATTCTGCTGCCGCTGGCGGCGGCGATCATCGGCGGCGGTCTCGGCTATCCGGTTCACGCGGAGTTCCTGCGCCGCGTCCGCGCGCGGCTTACGGTGCGCGCACGCGTCCACCATGCATCGGTGACCGCGCGCATGACCTTGTGGGCATCTGCGGTGCTGGTCGTGGGGGGGACGGCGTTCATGTGGGCATCGGAAAGCCGGGGCGTCCTGGCGGGGATGCCGGCGGGGCAGCGGCTGCTCAATGCTTTCTTCATGGCGGTCTCGCCGCGCACGGCGGGCTTCAATGCGATTGATTATGGCCAGGCGCACCCGGTGACGCTCATGGGGACGGATGTCCTTATGTACATCGGCGGCGGCTCGGCGGGTACGGCCGGCGGCATCAAGGTCACGGCGGCGTGTGTGCTCCTTGCGGCGATCGTGGCGGAATTTCGCGGCCGTGATGACGTCGCCATCGGACACCGGCGCATCCCCACTGCGGCGGTGCGCCAAGCGCTGGTGCTGGCATTCTTCGGAATCGCCGTCATTGCGGTGGGCGTGGGCCTGTTGCGCGCCTTCGACCCGCAGTTCACCGCGGACCAGGTCATGCTGGAGGTGACCTCCGCGTTTGCGACGGTGGGCTTGTCCACCGGCATTACCGCGTCGCTGAGTGCGCCGTCCCAAATTATCCTGTGTTTCATTATGTATCTGGGCCGCGTCGGCCCCACCACACTCATCGCGGCGCTCGCCGCGCGCGCGGTCACGCAGCGCTTTAGCTACCCCGAGGAAAGGCCCTTCATTGGTTAATATTTTTGGTTCCCGGAAGACCATCGACATCGCACCCGTCGTGGTCGTGGGCCTCGGCCGCTTCGGCCACGCGTTGGCCCGCGAGCTCATGGACCATGGCGTGGAGGTGCTCGGCATCGACGCTTCGGACAAGTTGGTGCGCGAGATGGCGCCCGAGCTCACGCAGACCGTCCAGGCAGATACTTCCGATGCCGCCGTGCTCACGCAGCTCGGCATCGACGAGGTCGAGCGGGCCGTTGTCGCCATCGGCTCGGACGTGGAGGCCTCTATCTTGACGGCCTCGAATTTGGTGGAGCTGGGCCTGCGCGACGTGTGGGCGAAGGCAGACTCGGAGGCGCACGCGCGCATCCTGCTCAAAATCGGTGTCCATCACGTCATCCGCCCAGAACGCGATACCGGTCGGCGCATCGCGCACCTCCTGTCCGGCCGCTTCGAGGATTTTGCGGAGATCGCGCAGGACTACGGCGTGACCAAGCTCGTGCCGCCCGCGTGCGTGCAGGGCAAGCCGCTCGACCTGGCCAAGGTGCTGCGCGAGTACAAGGTGCAGCTGGTCTCCGTGCGCACGCTGGGGCGGTGGCTGCCGCTTACTGATGGCCGCGAGCTCACGGCGAACGACCTCATCGTGGCGGCGGGCTCGCCGGCGGCGTTGGAGAAGTTCACGGAAGGATAAGCTGCGGCGCCGGCTACAACTCGACCGGCCAGTGGTGGGGATACCGCTTCCTGTGCGCCCTGCGGTCGATCGATGGCCTGCGGGGCGCACGCCTGTCTGCCGCGTTAGACTGCGGGGCATGAGCAACCCTGACAAGCGTTTCCCGCGCGCCGTCTACGGGCGTGGCGAGGAGCCGGACCCGCGCTTTAGCCTGGCCAATGAACGGACGTTCCTCGCGTGGACGCGCACGGCGCTCGCGTTCATTGCTGGCGGCGTGGCGTTGCGCGCCTTCGAGCTCGACTTGCCGGACCGCGTGACCGGCGCGGTGAGCGTCGTCATGCTCATCGCGGCGCTCGTGCTGCCGGTAGCCGCGTGGTTGCACTGGGCGCGTTGCGAGCGTGCCATGCGTGAGGGAACACCGCTGCCGGGCAGCTTCGCGCTACCGGTGTTGATCCTCGCCGTCCTCGCCATCGCGGGCATCCTGCTGTACGGAGAAACCCGTGCCTAGCGCGCTCTTTGATGCTGGCCTGCAACCGGAGCGCACCCGCCTGTCGTGGCAGCGCACGGCGCTCGCGGCGGTCGGCGCGCTGCTGCTTACGCTGCGCGCGGCGGGGTTCGCGGTCTCGTGGGCGCTCGTCCTCGTCGCCATTGCCGCGGGCGGCCTGTATCTCGCTGCGCGGGCGCGCGCCGGTGCCGTGGACCGCCGACTCGCGGCGGGTGAGGGTCTGCCGGGGGCGGGAACCTTGGCGGGGCTCGCGGGGTTGACGGTGGGGTTGGCACTGCTTGGCCTGGTCTCGCTGTAAGCGGGCACAATGGGGCGCATGTACACGATTGCTGTTATCGCCGGTGATGGAATCGGCACCGAAGTTATGCCCGAAGGCCTGCGCGTCCTGCGCGCGGCGGCTGAAAAATTCGACCTGGAGATCGAGTTCACCGAGTTCGATTGGTCCTCGGCGGAGTACTACCAGCGCACCGGAAAGATGTTGCCGGACGATTGGAAGGCGCAGCTGGGTGGTTGTGACGCCATCTACTTCGGTGCCGTAGGCTGGCCGGATGTCGTCCCTGATCATGTGAGCCTCTGGGGTTCGCTCCTCCAGTTCCGCCGCGAGTTCGATCAGTACATCAATCTGCGTCCGGTGAAGCTACTCGCCGGCGTGCCCTCGCCGCTCGCAGGCCGTGAGCCCGGCGATATCGATTTCTGGGTCGTGCGCGAGAACACCGAAGGCGAATACTCCTCCGTGGGCGGCACGATGTTCCCGGACACGGATCGCGAGACCGTCATCCAGGAAACTGTCATGACCCGCACTGGCGTCGACCGCGTCTTGAAATACGCCTTCGATCTCGCGCAGCGTCGCGACGCCAAGCATCTCACGTCCGCGACGAAATCGAATGGCATTGCCATCACCATGCCGTATTGGGATTCCCGCGTTGAAGCCATGGCGGAGAATTACCCGGAAATAAGCGTGGATAAATATCACATCGACATCCTCACGGCCCAGTTCGTCATGCACCCGGACCGCTTCGATGTGGTGGTCGCCTCCAACCTCTTCGGTGACATTTTGTCCGATCTCGGCCCGGCCTGCACCGGCACCATTGGCATCGCGCCGTCAGGCAATATCAATCCCACGGGCGAGTTCCCCTCCCTCTTCGAGCCCGTCCACGGATCGGCCCCAGACATCGCTGGCCAGGGGATTGCCAATCCCATCGGCCAGATTTGGGCCGGCGCGATGATGCTCGATCACCTCGGCGAGCGCGAGGCTGCCGATGCCGTCATCGCGGCCTTCGAGTCCGTCCTCGCCGAGGGCCAGGGTTTGACGCCCGATATGGGCGGCACCGCGACTACCTCCGAATTGGGGGCCGCAATCGCGGCTCGGCTGGCGGACTAACGGCCCGCCGTGGGGTTGACGTGGGGGTGGCACGATGTGGCCCCGACCCTAGTGCGTGGTTTATGGTAATGCGTGTCTCTCGCGGTGAACGCCGCCGTGTATCTCATTTCCAGGAGCATCATGACCACCCCACAAACGCACCCATCGACCGCCCATGCCGAGGGCGAAGACGACAAGCCCCTCGGCACTTTCGAATGGCGCCGTGAATTCACCGGCCTCATTGTCGGTCTTGTTCTTGCCGCACTCATTTGGTTCTTTTTCCCGTCCAACGCCGTGGAGACTGTGATGCAGTCTTCCGGAGCTGACCCGGAGGAGACCTACACGCTTGAAGGCCTGCGCGCCGTCGCCGCCGTTACCGTCCTCATGGGCGCATGGTGGATGACCGAGGCCATTCCGTTGGCCGCCACCGCCCTTATCCCGCTCGTCGTCTTCCCGCTGGCTGGCGTGGGCACGATTAAGGAAGTCGGCTCGCCGTACGCGTCCTCGACCATCTTCCTGTTCATGGGTGGCTTCCTTATCGCGCTGGCCCTCCAGCGTTGGAATGTCCACCGCCGCATGGCGCTTGCCGTTGTCAAGGTCGTTGGTACGTCGCCGAAGCGCCTCGTGCTCGGCTTCATGCTTGCCACGGGCTTCCTGTCCATGTGGGTGTCCAACACCGCGACCGCCGTGGTCATGCTGCCTATTGGCATGTCCGTCCTGACGCTTACCGCTGACACGGTCGGCGGCATGGCTAACCAGAAGAAGTTCGCGACCGCGCTCATGCTCGGCATCGCCTACGCTGCGTCCATCGGCTCCCTGGGCACGCTCATCGGTACTCCGCCGAACGCCCTGCTCGCTGGCTACATGCGTGAGTCGCATGACATCGACCTGAGCTTCGGCAAGTGGATGATCGTCGGCATGCCGATTGCCATCGTCTTCCTCTTCATCGCCTGGTTCCTGCTCGTGACCATCTTCAAGCCGGAGATGGATCGTATCCCGGGCGGCAAGGAGCTCATCAACGACGAAATCAAGGCCATGGGTCCGTGGACCGGCCCGCAGATCGCCACCGCCATCATCTTCCTGTGCGCCGCTGTCGCGTGGGTTGCTCTCCCGTTCTTCCTTGATAAGGAGTCCGGCTACGACGATGCCATCGTAGGTATCGCCGCTGGCCTCATCCTCTTCATCCTGCCGGCCAACTTCAAGTCCGGCGTGCGCCTGCTTGACTGGAAGACGGCCAATGACATGCCGTGGGACGTCCTCCTCCTCTTCGGCGGCGGCCTGTCTCTGTCCGCGATGTTCAATAACTCCGGCCTGTCCCTGTGGATTGGTGAGCTGGCCAAGGGCCTGGGCTCCCTGCCCGTCATCCTGCTCATCGCCGCGATTGCCTTCTTGGTCCTCTTCCTGACGGAAATCACCTCAAATACCGCAACCGCCGCGACCTTCCTGCCGATTATGGGCGGCGTCGCCGTGGGTATTGGCCTCACGGCGAACGGCGACATCAATGTCCTCGTGCTCTGCATCCCGGTCGCACTCGCCGCCACCTGTGCGTTCATGCTCCCCGTCGCCACCCCGCCGAACGCCATTGCGTACGGCTCTGGCCACGTGAAGATTGGCGACATGATCAAGGGCGGTATTTGGCTCAACATCATCGGTACCGTGCTCATCACACTCACCGTCTACTTCATCGCCATCCCGGTCTTTGGCCTCACTGCTTAATCACTTTCTCTTTCTGCGAATGCCCCGCCTCGTGCGGGGCATTGCGTATGGTCTGACCCGGGTAAACAGCAGGTAAAAACATTGACTGGCCTGGCGATTTGTCACAATTCAAAGCCGTGGGTATAGTTATTCCACGTTGCACAGAGAGCACCAACCGCTCGAGGCAATGGTTAGCGCCCGTAGCTCAACGGATAGAGCATCTGACTACGGATCAGAAGGTTGGGGGTTCGAATCCCTCCGGGCGCACAACCTAAACCCCCAGGTTAAACGGTATAAACACCGGATTGCCTGGGGGTTTATTTGCGTTTATGGGTCTTCCCCAAGTGTTGCGGGCTGTTGCAGGTCATTGGTTCGCGTTCATTCTGTGTGTGAACGAAATGTGATCACCGTGTGAACGGATTACTGTCACCGCAACCGCGGGACGTCACGGTACCCCGTAACGTTAGTCACAGGTGTTGGCCGCAGGCCCAACCTTTCCTCGAAATGGGTAGAGCGGTTTGCGCATGACCAGGAGGCTTGTGGCCAACGCCAGGACTCAACATCATCCGCACACGCGAAGACCCCGCCGATTGCTGACTTCTCGGCGGGGTCTTCGTGTTGCTACTTGTGATTTTTGACCGGAGAGCCTGGTCGGGCGGTGTGCCAGGCCTTGACTTCCTCGGCGTCCCACAGGGGCGTCCGTTGGTCAAAGTGACCGACAGGTGTGGGTGTGCGTCCCTGGGCCGAGTAAGTCGTCCAGGTTGACGGCTTAATGTCACAATGCGCGGCGCACTCTTTGACTCGCCAAAGCTCGCGCCCCGTTTCTTTGTCGGTGATGATTGGGATCATGCGTGTTCCTCGGAGTAGACGTGGCGCGCGACAGCGGACAGTGCGAGACCGCCGCCCAGTGCCAGAAGCCACCCAAAGCCAGTAAGTGTGTAGAGCACGATGGCGCCGAGTACGTAGACAGCGGCAGATTCAATGGGGCTCATTGCCTTTCCTTTCGTTGTCGTGGAGAATGTTGGGGGTAAGCCCCGGGTTCGGAATGATTAGC
This sequence comes from Corynebacterium sp. CMW7794, assembly GCF_001563605.1. Classification (NCBI taxonomy): domain Bacteria; kingdom Bacillati; phylum Actinomycetota; class Actinomycetes; order Mycobacteriales; family Corynebacteriaceae; genus Corynebacterium; species Corynebacterium sp. CMW7794. The sequence continues at coordinate 55,657 of NZ_KQ961780.1, read as the reverse complement.
GCATTTCGAACCCGGGGTCTTACTTCTTGCGCTTTTTGGAGTCCTTGATGGTGGTGTACCACTTCCGGGCTTCGGCGCTAATCGCGACTACCGACGCTGTAACAGCGGCGATAATCTGGACGATTTCGCTCAACGCAATCACCTCCTCTCTTAAGTTGTACCATCATTATAGCGCGCTAGGCCGCTATGTGTCAACTGGGCATAGGGGAATTTTCGGGTAGTTTGCCCTATAACCCTATTGCGCGCCGGGCTACACGATGCGGAACATCGAGCGTCGACGCTCAGCTTCGGATGCGTCTGCCATTCGCTGGCTAATCGCTCTGGATTCTCGCTCTGCGGCCATCTTTGACTCGATAGCGTCAGGAATCGCGTCGAGGCCTTCCTCCCACAGGTGCGCGTAGGTATCTAGCGTCATGGCGGCCGAGGCGTGGCCAAGCATGAGTTGAACCGTCTTTACGTCTGCACCCGCCGCGATAGCCAACGAGGCCGCGGTGTGCCGCAGCTCGTAGGTGTCTAGGCCCTTGATGCCGGTGTACTGGAGCATGTTGAACCAGACGGTCCTCCAGCGCGCGGTAGTCCACACGTGGCCACGCTCGTCGGGAACGAGCCATGACTCAGGTGACTTACCTTCGGCGTTGGCCATGAGCTCGCGCAGCAATGTGCCTCCGATTGGCACGTCACGGTGCTTGCGCGTCTTGGTCGCATCCACGTGCCCTAAATCGTCAACGTCACGGCGAATCATCAGCCGCGCGCGGTTGTAGTCCAGGTCCTTGACCTTCAACGCCTTCGCCTCGCCCGGCCGTAGGCCCGTCATGACGAGCACCCGCAGCAACAGGCGCGCGGCATCCGTCGGCGCCGCATCCATGAGCGCGTCCACCTCGTGAACCTTGAGATACCGGCGCTCCGAAGCTCCCGGCTTCTTGGCCACGGCCTTCTCCAAAGGGTTCGACGCTACTGCGCCGCGCTCTTTGGCCAAGTCCATGAGTCCACGCATGACCACGCCGACTTTGTATTTCTGCGCATCCCCGAGCGGTTGCGGCTCCTGGCCCTCCTTGACGGTCTTCGTATTCACCAACGTGGCAATCCATGACGTCACCATCGAGCGCTGCACCGTAGCGCACGCGTGCTCACCCCACGTCGGCCGTACGTGGGTTTCCCACACCGACAGATAGTCACGCCGTGTCTTCTCGGAGATACCGGCCTTTGAGGCGTACCAAGGCTCCCATAGGTCCTCGAAGGTGATCGCTTTCTTCTCCTTGGTGATCCACGTCCCTTCGTCCTGCCCCACCTCCACGCGCGAGCGGTGCAACTCGGCAGCGTCCTGGGACACGAACGTCTCCGAGACCCACTCACCGCCTTCTTGCCAGCGCACCTGCCAGCGCCGGCCAACGCCCCACCGGGCACTCGGAATCTTCTTCGGCGCGCCGGGGCTTTTATCGGGGTTCTTCTTTGTCCAGAGGTCTACAACGTAGGCCATGGGATACACTTCTTTCTTGTCAGAGTGAACTCATGCGAAAAACGTAAGAGTTGCTTTGATGGAGCCTCCCTTCACCTGGTCCGCGACCAAACTTTCCAGGTGAGGGGAGCGTGCTTTTTAAGAGGCTAAGCGCCTATTGAGTGAGGCAGCATGCTGAGGAATTTCTTCCATCGTCAGCATCGAGATATTGAGATCGCCACAGAATTCACGGAACTGCTGGAAGTTCTTCTTCTGCGCTGACGAGTTCGGCGATGTGGTGACAGCGACGATATCCAATTCGCGAGGAACAAAGATTAAAGTCTCACCAGCAGTAAGCTCACCGCCCGCCTGCTGCAACTTGTCCACCTTGAGCGTCCAAGAATCAATGGCCGCGCGCGTGATATTCGCATCAGAAGACCGGAAGTTAAATGCCTGATTAAGCTCGATAACTTCCTCATCATCGACAACCGCCAAAGTTAGATCCAGCTCGCGCCGGGCAACTTGGACGTCGGCGTCAAAGATGGTTGCTTTTTCCAGGCTTGGGAGTTGCTCGTATTCTCTGCGGATAAAGCGTCGTACCTGTCTGACGTCTTGTTGATGCTTGCCGGTGGGGGCTTCGCCAATGAGGGTCGAAAACAGTAGGTCGGTGGCCTCGTTGAGGTTTGCAGCGTCCATGCTTTGCATGGGGTGAACTTTGATGAGGTTGTTCCAGTGCCCGCTAGTGAATTCGAGATAGCTCGACAGCGTATGTTGCCCGTCAAGGTTGAGCGGTTCCGTTGTCGTTGTCAGCTTCTTGAGATCGACTTTGAAATGTTGCAGGGCTCGCCGGATGGCCTCGGGAAAGTCGGAATCGTGGTGGATACCGCGGTCGGCGCGGAAACGGTTCTTTGTTTCGCCTGTTGCAGCATCGATGACGATGACACCGACGCCGATCGTGGTGATGCCCATGGGGCGGGGAACCACGCTTACGGTCCAGTAGTCGAATCTCATGTCATTGTCCTTTGCGGTGTTTGTACGAGCGTAGGAGCTCCCGAGCGTAGTCCTTGCGAGAGAGGACGTAGTTCATGAGTTTGTCAGTCTCATGCGCAGGTATTGCCCATTCTATTGGTAGTGCTTCTTGCAATTCTTCTCGTAGGGTGGTGTCGAGGTTGTCGAGTGCGTTGATGGCTTTGTCCCACGAGCTGTTGGGAATTTCGGTGCGCAGTAGGGGAATGCGTGCGGTGCCGCCTGCGCGTTCTGGTGGGGTTAGTTGCCAAGGGTAGGGCTCCGAGTCGAACCAGAGCCCGTGGTCGATGGACCAGATGGAGTTATCGTCATCGTTGTCCGTGAGGATTTGGAGGTCTTCCTGAACATTGCACAACAACCACAGTGCTATCAGCTTTGGGATGTGGTTGTAGTTGGCGTCATCGTTAACGTAGGGGATGACTCCGAACCCTTGGTGCAGTGTTGCGGTGTGGAGATTGAGTGAGCCGAAGAGTGGAGTCCCGGTGAGCCTGTATCTCCATATTGATTCTCCGATCATGTATCCGTGTAGTGACTCGGGGACGTAGATGATTTTCCAAGGGCGGATGTGGGCACCCAGGCGCAGGCCGACGATGCTTGCAGCTACTTCGTTGACTACTGCTTCGCGCCCATGTTCGCTTTCTATGCGTTTGCACCAGTATTCGTTGCCGTCGTCGGCTTTGCCGAGGAATGGCCGGGTGCCAGTGTGGAAGGCGACTCTTCCTGGGATTTGTAGGTAGGTCTTTTCTTCACGGCTGCGGCGGGCATCGATAGAGATGACGTTGTTGGAGTTCATTGCAAAGCCTTTGTGAGAGGGTAGAGCGGTTGCGGGTTGTTGGTGGCGCTGGGGGTTGATTCGGACTTAGAGAATCATGCAGCTGTATGGGCTGTGGGTTGGGATTCGGCCGGCTTCAGCCCACGGCCATAATGGCGTCGAGATTGTAGTGGTCAAGGGAACGTCCCTGTACGCCTTGACCTTGTACCTTTCGGAATTTCCGAACAACCTCTTTGCGCTGTAGCTCGCCAGAGTTAATGATGGCTTTTATATGTTCGCTAATGCTTGAACGTGAGACTGCGAAGAGTTCCGACATTTCAGCTTGGGTCATCCAAACGGTTCCATCGATGACACGGAGGTGAATTTCCGTTTTTCCGTCTTCGGTGGAATACATGACAAACTCATTTGAGCCGTCATAAATAGGCTCTAATTGCTGGTTATCCATAGTCGTCCTTACTCGAATTGCTTATGCTGTTTGACCTGGCAGTTGTAAAGGTTATTTACCTCTAGGCGAGGGGTATTAGGCGGTTCCTTGTGGTTGCTGAAAGGTTAGAGAATCATGCAGCTGTATGGGCTGTGGGTTGGGATTCGGCCGGCTTCGTAGAGTTGCATCCAGATTCGTAGCAGTCGTGGGGTAATACCTAGTTCGGCGGCGATGGCGCTTGGTGCTCCGCCGTTGTCTGCGGCGGCGTCTTCGACCAGGTCGATGTCGATGAGGTTTCGCGCGGCCCATTCATCTGCGAGGCGCTCGGCCCGCGCGGTGGAGCAATCATCACCGTTGGCGGCGTGGCCAAGCTCGTGGCCGATGGCGCAGATGCGGGTGGCGGGGTCTAGTCCGCTGCGCACGATGATTGTGCCGGTGGCGTGGTGGTAGCAGGCGTTGTAGCGGACGTCGAGTCTGCCTGTTTCTACGAGCTCCACGCCGGCCTGGTCGAGCAGGTCGTGTAGACGCTCCTCGATGGGGGACATCGGGCGCTCCTTTCTGACTTCCTACGGATGGTGTTCCTCTAGCGGCTCCGTCGCTTCCTGCGCGGCTACCGGTTCAATTCCGGCGTTGATTCGTTCAATCAGGTCGTCGTGAGAGCGGCTGTCCAAATCGTAAACGTCTGCCTGGACATCAGCCTTTTCGGCTGGGGAGGCGGTCTTCGATGTTTCGTTTACAACCGTTCCAAATGCTTGCGACCAGATTTCTTCATCCGGATTGATGCGTAGTGCCAGGGCCCGTATGAGTTCCTGGTCTGAAAGCAGCTCAGCTATTTCCCGGCCATTGCCAGCGGCCTCTTCGGCTGTGATGTATCCGGTTCTTGCCAGTGCATCGACGGGGTTTGCTCCGTATGCGCGTGCAATGGCAATGACATTTCCTTCTGATAGGTGTCCTTTGGCCAGCTGACGGTTGAGGGTGCTGGTTGTGATGCCGGCGCGGTCGGACGCCGCTTTTTCAGTATCGGATCCAACCAGCGATTTATACCAACTGATGTGATTGCTCATGCAACCCATTATGCACAATGCGTTAACTGATTGCAATATGCGGACATGTAATTAACTGGGGCAATAACGGATTGTGCAAAACGAGTTGTGCATTCTGCTTTGCGTGTGCATAATGGGATTTGTAAGCAAATTGCACAGGAAGGAGCTGGGTATGGAGTACCGCATCAAACCAGCACTAATCGACCAGATTCGGGAAGCGCGGGGAGTTAGTTCAGATGAAGCGGTTGCGGCTTCGGTGGGCATCTCTCTTGGAACGGTAAGCCGCGTTCGACGCGGTTTTGACGTCAAGTTGGCAACTGCGATCAAGCTCATGGAGGCAGCGGGAGTCACGGACATTAAATCTGCAGTCCAAGCCATAGCTGAAGAACCGACAGAAGAACCCGCCGCCTAGGCGCGCCGGGAGTTTCAGAAAGGCCGGCGCAGAGAAGCACTCTTAGGGAGCGCCAGGAATGGAGAGGAAAGCAAATGAAGACTGATATCAGACGGTTGCGTGAGAATGACAACCGGCAGCCTTATCACCGGAGGCGCATGATGATCCCGTCCGGAGATGATGGCGGGAGCATTCACCGCATGGTTGGGTTCTGGATTGGGAGCAGGGTGTATTCGGCGTCACTGAACGTCCTGCGCTCTGGGGAAGCCAATTTCATTGGAGTGGATATCGACGAGCCGGTAGACATGCTTCTCACCCGAGTCGAAGTAGTCCATAAAAAGCTGGTAGTCGGCATCGTCAAGCTCCTCAACGAGCTGGACATCCTGCCCATCGACTACGAGGAAGTTAACGTCCGATTCGATGTCCACCCGCAGCGGGTCCCTGTTATCAATTCGAAGCTCGAAAGGTACACCGTCTTTCTGGAGCTGACGCCAACACTCCCGCAGGAAGGGGTAAGCCCAAGAGTCCATCTCGCAGCGGTGACCATTTACCTCAAGAATCCACGTTTCGCACATGCCAGAAGCGTACTTCGACGCTGGAAGCGCCGCCGGAAAATCAAGAAGCTCATTGCCCAGCACAAGCGCGCAGCATCGGCTGGGAGCCCTAGAAGCCCGCTGGTTGAGCGAGACGGGTATCGGAACATAGACGAAGAGGAAAGCTAATGCCCTGGCGTAGGAAAGATGACGTCTTCGTAGAGGTTGATGCGCCGAGCGCCAGTAAGCAGAGCTTTTGCGCGCTGAGGAAGAAGTACGGGTTTGTCCTCGGAGTCGAAAACGATGCAGCCATCGGTTTCTTCCATGACTTCAAGCAGTTGCTCGACAAGCATGTCATCAACGGGAAACTCAACGTCACCAGTGGTGACAGGACTAATCCACATTGCATGTGTGTCATCGACGAGATTCTCGCCTTTCTCGCTTCGGACCTCGGGCACGAACAAACTCACATCAACTTGGAGATAACCCCCGTTGTCTCCGTCAATACCAGCAAGGGAGATGAACATCCCTTTGTGCAAGCCCTGGCGCGCAGCTTCAGCTACCGAAGCGACAACCTCGTCGGAAACTCCGAAAGCGACATCGGAGAGCGGACCAAACATCAAAACACCCATGACAAACCTTCCGAGAAAACGGGATGAATCACAGATTTTAATTCCCGCCGCTTAGTCGTGCTGGGAATTGGCAAGTCATGGAGAAACACAGGCACGAAGAAAGAAAAGGAGCCCACAGGATGGATGCCTTGAGTTGGGAGGAGCTGCAGTCACGCTCGATCCGGGACATGATGCGCGCCGGAATTGATGTGCGTTGTCGCATTGAGTTCGGTTTCGAGCCGGGCTGGCAAGACCAGGCGGAATGCTTCACCGAAATGATTATTGACGGCATTTACGGACAGGGATATCGGACAGCGCGTGAAGTGCCGTCTGAGGCCTTCGCATCGCTGGTTCTGTCGAGTTGTATGAGCTTGACCGCGGCCCAGAAGGCTGTGTTGGAACAGGCCCTACTGGTGCCGTAACGGATAGCAACCCTCCTGTGGCAGGGGATACCGCAGGAGGGAATCAAGAGAGGAAAAACTATGAGTAACCACGAAGAAACCCCCGGCGCTGGCACGCCGGAGGTGACCGTGAATCTTCCGGGCAAGAGGTACTACACCGCGAAAGAAATTGATGACCTACTTCGAGAGGTCACCGCCGGGGTTAAGGGACTCGCCGTCGGGCGTGGCACTCGGATTGATGCTCGCAGCCGGGTCGCCGAAGCGGAGGCCGCTCTCAACGAGACGCGTCTCAAGGCCAATGACGTAGAGCTGCGTCGACTCCATCCGCTCTTCCAGGTCGGCAATCGACTTCTTCGCCGTCTCCAACTCGGCAATCGCCTTAACCAGCGCAAGAGCTAACCCGGGTGCCGGGTCGCCGCCCTCAGCAAGGGCTTCCCGAATGGAATCAATCAGATCTTCGGCCGGGGCGACACCCTCAACATTCAATCCGGTTATGTGCTCGAACTTCAACATTTAAATCACCTCACTTTCCAGGGCGGCAGCCCTGAAGAAAGTGAACCACATTGTTAACCCCACAGCAGTGGAAAATCAGCACAAAACGAAAGGAGCCCCGGATGTGCCCCGGAGCCTTAACCCAGCTTATCAGGCGGGTATGCACTATTGGCCCAAACATGTGGCAGGTCACTGCCAACGGTTGTACGTGGATTGCTCGTCTTGAGGACGGCGCCCTGGTCGTCGTCGGCAAGCACAGCGGCCTTGAGCTGCCGCCCACCGTGCCACTGCACCGTACTATCACCACTCTCATCGGCGACTATGTTCGCCACCCAGCCCAGGAGGAGGCTGCTCATGTCTAAGATTCCAGAGCCTGAAAGGCTGCTGACCGTGGCTGAGTTTGCGAAGTATGTCGGCTACTCAGAGTGGTCTGTTCGTAAGTTCTGCCGCCAGGGGCTTATCCGCTGTCGGCGCCGGCCAACTCATAAGGCCAATCAGAAGGGGCTGAAGATTTTCATCCCGATTTCTGAGCTTGACCGGTTTATGCAGGAGGTGGCCTAGCCATGGAGATTAAGCACATAGTTCCGCAGGGCGTTGAGATTGTCATTGGCCAGTTGTATCTCAAGGTTATTGAGGCCGAGTATGCGTTGACTGAGCGCGAGGCTGAGCCTGCGAACCTCGAAGAGGTTGAGCAGTTGAGGAAGGATTATGCCGCTTGTAAGGGCCGTGTTGCGGAGTTGGAGAGCAAGCTGGCGCAGTGTCTTGAATCTACTGCTGATGACTCTGCTCGGGCTAAAGCTGAGCTGGCCCGGCTGAATAAGAATCTTGATTATTCGGAGAAAGCTCTGGCTGATGCGCGCAGGGCAACCGCGCGCAAATCGAATGAGGTTGATGAGCTCCAGGACAAGCTCGCCGAGACGATTAAGCGCTGTGAGGAGTATAAGGCTCAGCTGGTTAAGACTGCGCAGTCTGCGAGCCAGTCGCGTGATGCGGCTGGGAAAGCTGAGGAAACCGCTAATCAGCTGGATAGTCACGGTGTTCTGGCGGAGCGTGACAAGCTTCGCAAGACCGTGGAGCGCCTGCAGGGATGTATCACGACCTCGTCGAACCACCTGCGGCGCGCATCAATGCATTGGGAAAGCGGGGACGACGAAAAGGCGTACCGCTCAGTTGCTGCGGCTTGGAAGCTGCTTTCTAAAAACACCACTAAGGAATCGGAGAAGTAATTGTGAGCACCTTAACCATCATTGTTTACGGCATCGCCATTGTCTTCACCATCATTTGCGTAATGATCCTGAAACAGACTGTCTGTCAGCTCCAGGAGGTTGTTGCAGACCTTGACCGTGACCTCACCGTTGTGGAGGTTGTTCTGGAGGAGCGGGAGAAACGCGCGGTGGAGGACTCTATGTCTGCGCGCTGGTTAGACCCGTTCGGTGACTTCGGGATGGGGATTGGCGGGGCCGGTGTTGACTAAGGATCCGCGTTGTCCTGAGTGTGGGGATCGCATCAAGTGGGTGTGGACTCCGGCTAGAAAGCGGCTTGCACTTGAACCGGGTACTGATCCGAATGGGCGCATCATGCTGCGCCATACAACGGATTACCAGTCCGGCAGGCGCGTTACTGTCGCGGTTCAGCTGGGGCAGTATGACGCCGAAGAGGTCGCCGCCCGCGGTATCAAGCTGTGGATTGCGCACGCTGCTAAATGCTCGGCGCAGCGTCCGGATACAGAGTTACCTGCCAGCATCCTCAAGCGCATTAATCGCGCTAAGGACAAGAAGTAGCCGTATGGGGGCTCGTGACCTTGAAGACGCCGAGGTGTGGTGGGAGCGCCTGGAGCCGCAGCGCAAGATTCAGCTTCATCGCTGGATTGAGACACCGCAGAAGCTTGGCCAAATCCCTGGGCAAATGGAACTTGAGATAACCGAAAGGAGCAAATAATGGCAGGATTAACCACTGTGGGGCAGCCGCGTAGTACTGCTGTGGTCTACCTATGGGGATTCATTAACGCTATCCGTGCTGCAGCAGTTTTCACGGATAAAGATAACCCGAAAATCCGTCTAGAGTTCGTCCCTGAGCGCAATCATGTTGTCGTGACTGCCATGACAGTTGGCCAGCTTGCGGCGGTGACCGTTGAGGCAAGTTGGATCAAGTTAAGCACTGATGAAGATGCTTGCATTGAATTAACTGGTGCACAGGTCAAAGAGTTGAGGATGCTCTTTCCTTTCCGTTCTGTGAAGGACGTTGACTTAGAGGACCAGCCGATTCTTGCAATTGAGCTCACTGATTTCCGTGCGTTTTTCTACGACGCGACGGGCCTGGACTTGCATCTTTACCGGCATCAGATACACCGAGGTGAGCTTGAAGTAGCACCCTCGATTGCCAAAGTCATCACTACTCACGAAGACAGGCAACGTATGACTTCTGGAGTCTTGGAGCCGGTGATGATGAAGAATATCTTCTCTGCCTGCACCATCCTCAAGAAGCACCCGGATGTTCACTTCCTGGCCACGCAGGATAAGTGGGTAACTACCAAGGCGTTGACGTACGCCGGGGACCTGCGCGTGCTCTCTACGGTCATGCACGATGATGATCGCGACGGCAAGCTTGATGCTAAGCCGGGAGAAACTCCTTCGCCGGAGCTTGACGCAGAGGAAGCAACTGGCTCTAGTGCTGGGACCCGTCTGGTGACTGCTCGACCACCGCAGGGGGTCGCGTGAGTCTACGGGAACCGGCAACACCAGATGTTCGCCATGTGTGCAGGAGGCCTGAGCATCGCGCGAGGCCTGGTCATCCCAATGTGTGGGAGACTCCGCCGCGTGAGATGGCAAAAGACCGCACAGTGCGCGTGCACCACGCGCGCATTCTGTGTCTTGGCTGCCCTGCCCTTGATTGGTGCGAGGACCGTCTTGCCAGGCACGAGACTGCCGGTGTCTTCATCGACGGGGTAGTTGCTGCTCGTTACTGTGACGTCACACCGAGGCAAAACGTTCAATGGCAGTCCACCTGCCTTGGCTGTGGCTGCAAGCTTGTAGCGATGCGCACCTGGAAGAACCAGAGCCTGCAGTCCTCCCGAGATCATCTGGGGGAGGGGTTGTGCCGTGAGTGCTATCCGTTTCTCTCCCGCACGAGACGTCCCAACCGCTTTTCTACGTTCTTTAAGGAGGCCTAATGTCATCAACCAGGTCAGTTACTGCGATTTCCCCGGACGGGACACGAGTAACCCGTACTTTCCGTGACACTGTCATTACCAGTGTTGTCGGCACCACTAACCAGCTCATTACTACTAGCCGCACCGCTGAGCAGCAGGCTGAGGATTATGCCGCTGCCCGCCGTGCTGCAGGCTGCACTATCGAAAAGAGCTACGAATGAACCAAGAACTCCGGCAGCGAGCCGAGACTGAGATCGTTACTGCCATCTTCGACTACGAAGAAGATCCGCATAAGCGGGCTGAGAAGCACGCGGCGCGGGCACTCAACCGTCTTCTTCGCCTCCTGGCGGCACATCACCACTCCACAGGCGCGAAATCTTCCGCGGTGTCACCGTGGTGCCCGTTGATGGAGATTGGAGGGCTGCTGGCATGAAAAATACGTGTAAAGACTGTGGAAAAGAGCTTTCGAGTCGCCGCGCTGTTCGCTGTCGTGCCTGTGCGGATGCGTACCGCCATGCATGTAGGAAGAACATCTGTGCTGATTGCGGAAAATCCTTAGGGTCAGGAAAAACCCGTTGTCGTGACTGCTATGTCGGCTATCTTCGGGCCACCGAGAACCACTGTGAGGACTGTGAAACACCGATTCGCCGCGGTCAGGTGCGCTGCCGTGCTTGCTACGTCAAGCACTGCGCAGCTCATGAGCTGCCGGCTTCATTTTGCGCCCGGTGCAAAGAGCCCCTTGCTAAACGCAGCGCCAAGCACTGTAAAGAGTGCTCGATGATAGCCCGCGATGAGCATTACCGCGCGGAAAGTCAATATCTTCTTGAGGAGTACCGCTTTTTCCGGGGATTTGGATACGCCGAGGATAAAGTACACGCCTTGCTGGCCAATAAGCTCGGGCTCACCGTCAAAACTGTTCATCGTCGCCTTACTGATGCCCTCGTTGCCGCATAAGCAGCCATTACATGAAAGGACAGGCCACCTATTAGCCCGCCGAGACCACCGCCTTAGACCACCACGACCCTTAGGAGCCACAGAAAGGAGGACCACACCATGGCATGGTTGCGCATTGGTGACAACATCGTCACGCACCCCATGATGTCGAGGCTTCTTGTGGCTACCGGGCTAGACCATCAACAGAAAAACGAAGCTTTCGGAGTACTTGCCCAGATTGCTGCGGGCTCTGCTGCTCACCTGACTGACGGCATTGTTGAAATGGGTTCACTTGCCCAAGTCGCACCAGGCCGCGAGCGTGCAGTCCTCGATGCTCTGAAAACCGCCGGCATCGCAGAAGAAACCAAACTGGATGATCGCTACGTCATCCGCCTTGTCCTCAATGATGAGGAATTTGTTCACATGCGCCGCCGGGAGGAAGTCGAACAAGACCGAAACCGCGCCAAAGACAAACGCACCCCGGGCCTACTTGCCCAGGTGCGTGTCCGCGATGGAGATGTCTGTCGTTGGTGCGCCAAATCTGTATCCTGGTCCAACAGGCGTGGAAGGAGAGCCGCTACCTACGATTCACTAACAAAGCACAAGAACTCGACCGTCGACACTCTCGTGGTCTCCTGCAAGACGTGTAATTCGCGCCGCGGAAACGGCGAGGAACTACACCTTAAACCAGAGCCCGAAAACCCAATCTATAGTCAGAAAACCGTCGACTTCGTCAACAAGGATCAGTGGTGTATCGACCACGGAATCCGCATCGAGCTATCCGCCCCACAATTGCCCCTCGACATCAGCCAGGACGCAGACGGTCAAGGCAGCGCCTTATCGGCAGCACACCTTGATTCCGGAGCGCCGGCCGACGTCCAGGAGCGCAACGACGAGGCGGCTACTGCAGCACACTCAACCGGTTCGAGCGCCTTACCGGCCGGCTCATCGGTTGCAGGAGCGCGGGCCCCTCTCGATGATGAGATTCCCGAGTGGGTCACCGCGAGCCCGGAAGAAATGGAGCGCATCATGCGCACTGCAGCACACTCAACCGGTTCGAGCGCCTCAACGGCCGGCTCATCGGTTGCAGGAGCGCAGACCACGACACCGGAGAGCGCGACTACTGGTCCCCAATCCGCAACAGGCTTGAGCGCCTCAATGGCCGGCTCGCCCGCTGCAGATGACGATCCACCTAAAAACCTGGGTCGCGATCTAGGACGCTCGGGTGACGCGCCTGGGATCGTCGGGTCGGGTAGGGACGGGACGGGTCGGGTAGGGCCGGTTAGGGCAGGGCACGAGTCTGTCAAACGTCGCCGTAGAGGTTCTCGAGGTGGAAGAAGAAGGAGGTCAGTGGATGGATGATTACTTGATGGATGCTTGTGGTCGTGCCTTGGTGCGTCTGGCGTTGGATGGTCCTGGGCTTGATGAGCTTATGGAGCCGCGTCAGCCGTCGAGCGGGGAGAACGCGGGTAAGCCTCCGTCGAGGCGGGAGTCTAGGCCGCCGGTGTCTTTGCCGCTGCTTGATTTGAAGCTGAATGCTTTGGAGGTGCTGGGCTATTGGTGCGGGTGTCTGGTTCGTGCTGTGCCTGAGTGCGGTTCGCTTCCGGCTGAGGCGTCGTTAGCTCAGCGCGCGGAGTGGTTGCGTCATCGCTTGCCGTGGCTAGAGCAGGTGGCGTGGGGTCAGCGTTGTGCTGAGGAGGTCATCGCGGTTGCTCGTGTGGTCTCGGATGTGGTGTCGCCGCCTGCGGGTGTGGGTGATCCGGAGCCGTTGGAGTTTGGGACAGCTCGTCAGATCGCAGCATGGTCAGCGTTGTTGGGTAGGCCTGTTTCTCGCGCGTCGATTCGGCGGGCCGTAGCGGATGGCAGGATTACAGCTGAGATAACACCGGATGGTCGCATGCTTGTACGCCTGTCAGATGTGCTTGGTTTGTGCAGGTCAGGGAAAAGTGTTTACGTGGCCCACCCAGGGTGCTAAGCTTACGCTTGTAAGAGTTGGGCGCTCGGACTGGAATAGTTCGGGTGCCTTTTGTTGTGCTCGGGCACAAAGGGGGTGCGTAGTGTCGCGTACCGGTGATAGGGCCTACCGCAGGAAGCGTGCACGCCTGCTAGCTCAAGATGAACTGGTGTGTGCGTGGTGTGGCCTGCCGATTGATAAGACGATGAAGGCGCCGCACCCAATGAGCCCATCGGCTGATCACATTGTTCCAGTGGCTGCGGGTGGCTCCAATCTCGGAAGTCTGCAGCCGATGCATCTAGGGTGCAACAAATCAGCTGGCGCTAAAGGTTCGCGGCGTGCGCCGAAGAAGAACCAGCATGTGCGTGCGTGGTAAGCCCTGGGGAGGAAACCCTCGGCGCGCCAGGCTCGCGAGGAGGGCAGCCATGCTGCGATCCCCCTCCGAAAAATAGGGTTTAACTGGGACTTTAGCGTAATCGAGGGGGTGAATCGTGAGATTTTGCGTTGCCTGCCGCACACCTCTGAGAGGGCGGCAGACGAAATGGTGCTCGGATAGGTGCAAAAAACGTGTTCAGCGCCATCCAGAGCGCTACCCAGAACTACAGACCGGGACTGGTGGGGTACATGCCAAACCACAGGGTTTAGCTGGTGTTTTTGCTGCTGCCTCCACCAATAAGGCGCTCGAGACCTACCAAGCACTGCGCGACCGCCTGGCCCTTGAAATTGATGAGTGCGACCAACCGCGCGACGTTGCCGTCTTAGCTGCACGCTTGGCCGACATCGTGGAAAAGATTGAGCTTCTCACCGACGTAGAAAAGGAGGGCAGTGCACTTGATGACCTTCGACAGCGACGACAAGCACGACAAGACCGCGCCGGGTGAGTTGCTGGGTGCCCAGACACCTAGCTTCTTGGCCAAGCCCTCAAAGCAGGCGGTAGACCACTTCGATGGCGCCGATTTCATTGACCTGGCCGCGGCGTTTGGCTTGGAGGCGGATCCCTGGCAGGAGGGCATGGTGACTGCTGCAATGGGGCGCGATGCCGCCGGCGGGCTTGCAGCCTTCAAGGTAGGTGTCTCCGTGCCGCGCCAAAACGGCAAGAACGCCATTATCGAAATCCTTGAGCTAGGCCAGGCCGTACTACTCGGACGCCGCATCATCCATACTGCTCACGAGGTGAAAACCAATAGGAAGGCGTTTCAGAGAATCTCGGGCTTCTTCCTGAACCACAACGAGCTGAAAGCTCACATCACCACGCTTCGGCAGACCAACGGGCAGGAAGCTATCTTCCTTGATAACGGCGGTTCCATCGAGTTCATTTCTCGCTCAAAGACATCAGGCCGTGGTTTCTCCGGTGACACGTTAATTCTCGACGAGGCACAGCATTTAACCGATGAGACGTTGGAGTCATTGCTGCCGGTCATCTCACCATCGAGTGAGCCACAGCAAATCTTCACCGGCACACCGCCAGCACCCGATGACCTCTACGGCGATGTATTCCGCCGCCTCCACGACGCCGCGCACGCAGGCACTGATCCCACCCTCCTATGGGCTGAATGGTCAGCCGCCTCCACCCCGGACACCGTCGAGGTCGACGCTGACGACGAGACACTATGGCTGGCTGCGAACCCCGCACTGGGCAAGCGCATCACCATCGGTGCCGTACAAGCTGAGCGCTCAGCACTCTCAGACGCTGGATTCCGCCGCGAACGTCTCGGGATGTGGGAGCAGGAGCGCACTAGCCGAGTCCTTCCCCTTGAAGACTGGGATGCATGCGCCGACTCCAACCTCGTCGACGACGGCCAGCCCGTCGTCTTGGCCGTGGACATCGCGCCGGGTCGTGATGCTGCTTCGATTGTGGCCGCTGGTACTTCTGTTGACGGTCATCTCTGGGTGGACGTTATCGAGAACCGGCGTGGGACTCCTGATTGGGTGATTCCGCGTCTGAAGGCCATTTTGTCTAAGCAGGAGGTCAGTGCGCTGATGATTGATGTCCTTTCTCCGGCTGGTTCGCTTATCGAGCCGCTGGAGGCGCAGGGAGTGAAGGTCTCGAGGACAGGGTCAAACATCATGGCCGCTGCGTGTGGCCAGCTCTACGATGCCGTGATGTCGCACGACCTTCGACACCTTGACCAGATTTCGCTCAACCTGGCGGCTGCGTCTGCCCGTAAGCGCAAGCTTGGTGATTCGTGGGCGTGGAACCGCGCTAACGAGGACGCTGACATTACCCCGCTCGTGGCTGCCACGCTGGCGCTCACGGGGCGGACATATTCCAAGAAGAAGCGGCCGGTGCGTCCGGCCCGTCCGAAACGAAAGGTGGTGGTGTGGTAGTGAATATTGCACTTAGCGATGATGAGCAGCGCCTGGTGGGCCGGTTGGAAGATCAGTTGGTTTGCCATCTGCAGGCCAACCGCGTCCATGAGGCCTACTACGATGGGTCTTTCGCTGCCCGCTTGCTTAATATCTCCACCCCGGAGCATGTGCAGCGCATGCTTAAGACTGTGTGCGGGTGGGCTGGTACAGCTGTCGATGTGCTTGAGGAGCGCCTGGACTTTCTTGGGTTTAGTGATGAGGGGCTGCTGGATGTCTTCGACGCTAATGCGCTTGATGAAGAAGCTAGTCAGGTTCACCTTGATGCAATGATCTACGGCATTAGCTTCGTGTCTGTAACGGCCGGCCGGGAAAGCGAGCCCGCGCAATTGATCCGCGGGCATGATGCTAAGAGCACTACGGGCATTTTGAATTCACGCACACGACGGTTTGATTCCGCGCTAACGATTACCGAAAGCCGGGAAGAACACACGGTTGCCGAGTTGTGGTTGCCCGACCAGGTCGTGACGATTGAGAAGCACTTCTCGCAACCCTGGCGTGTGCTGGATCGTCAGTTTCATGGGCTGGGAATGGTGCCGCTGGTGCCTTTTGTTAACCGTCCTCGAACGGGTGCGCGCGGCGGCAAATCAGATATCACGGCAGCGTTGCGTCGATATACAGACGCCGCGGTTCGAACATTGATTTCGATGGACGTTAACCGTGAGTTCTTCTCCGCCCCACAGCGCTATGCCATTGGTATGGACTCAAATGATTTCGTCGGCCCGGACGGTGCTCCGATGTCTCCGTGGCAGGTTCTCACTGGTCGGGTGTGGACTACTGGCCCGGTGGATGAGACAGAGCGTGAGCCAAAGTTGGGGGAGTTTGCCCCGCAACCAGCTGGCCCGTTCTTGGAACAGATTGAAGGGCTAGCGCAGCTCGCGGCTGCCGAAGCTGGCCTACCCGGGCATTACTTTGGGCTGCGAGGTGATCAGGCTACGTCAGCAGATGCTATTCGCGCGATGGAAGCACGCTTGGTCAAGCGCGCG
Source organism: Corynebacterium sp. CMW7794 (assembly GCF_001563605.1). Lineage (NCBI taxonomy): Bacteria > Bacillati > Actinomycetota > Actinomycetes > Mycobacteriales > Corynebacteriaceae > Corynebacterium > Corynebacterium sp. CMW7794. Next base: position 39,141 of record NZ_KQ961780.1, on the reverse strand, counting down.
GAGCGACGGCAAAAGTCGTTCGGGCGTTCATGGTCTCAGGTGGGTCGTCTTGCCGCTGCTGGTCGTGCTGGCCAGTCTGTTGATGAGCTATCAGCTGTGGGTGTTCGCTGGGGCAATCCGGCTACACCAACGGTTGCGGCCACGACAGACGCTGTGGTCAAGCAGGTTCAGGCTGGTGTCCTTCCGACGAATTCACGTGTGGGTTGGGACAGGCTCGGCTACACCCCGCAGGAGCAGCGCATCATGTTGCAGGAACTAGCGCAGCAGCAAGCAGTCCAGCGAGTGTCACTGTTGGCAGGTGCAGCCCAAGCAGACGAGGGACCGCCTGCACAGTCTGATGACGTTGTGGCAGCTGCTCGTGCTAACCGTGTGCCTGGGGGTGAGTAATGCCAAACTATCGGCGTGATTATGCGGCGTCCTTGGATGGGCTGCGCATGTTGGCTCAGCGTGACCTCTTGGCCTGGTGGAAGCGCACTGAAGGGCTGGGATTCATTGCCCAGAAGGAGCTACTCGTGGAGCCATTTGCGGCGGTTGTGCAAGCATACGGCGAGCAGGCGGCGTATTCCGCGGCAGATTACCTGTTTCTAGACCGATCCCTAGATGACACGCTGCGTGAACTGGAGTATCCGGAGGTCGCTGACCCCGTAGGGTTTGCGCAGGCCCAGGCCGCGTATAAGTCGGCAATGTGGGTCGACGATGTTGATGATGCCGAGGCGCGAGCCTTGGCATTGCAGAAGCTGCAGGGGATTACGAACCGGCTTGTGGTGGCACCGGCGCGGGAGACCGTAGCGCGTGCGGTAATCACCGCGGGCACCCGATACGCGCGGGTTCCTGAGCCGGGGGCCTGTGCATTTTGTCTGATGCTGGGCTCGCGTGGCGCGGTCTATAGCAAAGACAGCGTCTTGGGCGAGGTTCGGCGTTATCACGACAACTGCCGCTGTCTTGCCATTGAGGTGAAAGAAGATTCAGACTTGCCACAGATTAATCGTGACCTGGCGCAGCTATCGCAGACATTGAATAAAGAGTTCGGGCGCTCTGCGACGGTGAATGATTGGCGGCAGTGTATTACTGCTCGCCGCCAGCAGGCCGGTCAAGACGTGGAGTGGCCACGGCTGCAGTACTGCCGGATTCCGCAGTACACGGGCGATGGGATGTCGGCAGTATTTCCTGGTGAGAAGTTGCCTCCCCTGGGCAAGATGCCGGGGCATGTGCTGTATGGGTGGCGAGACCATCCAGGTCGAGATGGGCAAGGCTGGCCGCATGATGAAAGCCTGGCAGACGGGCATCGCTGGGACTCACAGCGCCCAGGGGCGTCGACATTCCCCAAGGAATGGACTGATCAACAAATAGTCGACGCTGTCAGAGATACGCTCGAGCATCCGACTCATTTTCGAGCCGCTACAGTTCGACGAACCGTGTGGCGAGAGATTGACGGACTGACTGTCAGGGCGGAATATAACGTGAGGCCTGATGGTAAAATTGCCTTTAGGACTGCTTTTCCAGTCGAAGACGTACCGAAGGGGGCTGAAGTTGCTAAGTGACGAAGAGAACTACCGTCAGCTCGATAAGCTAATTTCGCCGTCGGTGGGCAGAGTCTTTGCTGAAGAAAATCTTAAGGCTGGCGAGCCCGAAGAAGCCATTGCGACGTTGCTCGACGAAGCGTTTACAGCAGGTTGCTTAACGGATAAAGCTGTGGAGTTTATCGAAGAAAGATATGACGACGGCCCTGTCTATGAGATGCTCGAGGCTCTCCACATGTATAAGAACGAAAATAGCGTCGCCTAGTCGGTAGGCTCTCGCGCCGGGTTCGAGTCCCGGTCGGCGCACGAAACCCCAATTCTGTCCCTGGTGGGCAGGTTGGGGTTTTTCTATGCCCTTTTACTTGAATTCCCAGGAGGAACAGTATGAATGCCAAAAAGCTAGCCGAAGTTACCGAAGCCCAGGAGGCTAAGGAAGAACAGGCCCCTAATGCAGCTAATGCTGGTGGGGACGCGTCGGAGACTTTTGACCGTGCTTACGTGGAAAAGCTGCGCAAGGAGGCGGCCAAGTACCGCAATCAGGCCAAAGAGCTTGAACCGCTAGCGCAGAAGATGCGTGAGCTCGAGGAGTCGAAGAAGAGCGACCTTGAAAAGGCTCAGGAGCGAATCTCCGAGTTGGAGGCGCAAGCTCGTGCTGCACAGGCCCAGGCGGTGCGCTCGAAGGTGGCAGCTGCCACCGGAGTGCCCGCCGATCTTCTACCTGATAGCGGGGATGAGGAGGCTTTAACTGCAGCGGCAGACGCTTTGGTGTCATGGGCGCATTCGCAACTCCCTGAGAAGAAGGCGATGCCGGAGTCTAATGCGGCTGGGCGTGATGCGAGCGTGTCTGACAAGGATGCGGTTGCTCGCCAGATTCTGGGGATTTAACAACACACATACTCGACAGAAAGGAAGGTGCCGTACATGGCTACCTTGACTGAAAAGACCCTCCTGGGCGGCGACGGCGGACAGTCCCTGCTGCCTCGGAGCGTGTCCGATGAAATTTGGAAGCTGGCGACCGAGGAGGCAATTGTTCCGTCTCTGGCTAAGGCCCACCCGGTGATTCTGGGGGAGAACCTGGTGCCAGTCCTCACCAAGCGACCAGCCGCCTCGATTATTGGTGAAGGCCAGAACAAGGTGGACTCCTCCCTTGAGGTAGGGGCTAAGGCAATCAAGCCGATTAAGGCAGTCGTCGGCCTTGAGTTCACGATGGAGACTGTTCACAAGAATCCGGCGGGCGTGCTGGATATGATCTCTTCCGAACTGTCTGATTCCTTGTCCCGACAGATTGACCTGGCTGTGTTGCACGGCCGCCAGGCCTCCGATGGTAAGCCTTTGTCTGGTAACCCAGAGTTCCTGGCCCAGACCACGAAGAAGGTCGCACTGAGCGGCAAGCCCGAGGAAGTCGACAAGGAACTGTGGGATGGATACAACCAAGTAGTTGGCGGGGATAAGCCACTGGGCTTTAACGGCTTCGCCCTTGACCCCCGCCTGGTTGGCCAGCTGGCCAACGCCCGCGATAAGGAAGGCCGTCGTACCAACCCGGATATTCCAATGGGTGGATCTGTTGCCACATACTCTGGCCAGTCCGTGCGAGTTTCTCGGAGCGTGTCCGGTCAGGTTGACGCTTCTGCTGACACCAACATCCGTGGCTTCGGCGGCGATTGGACAGCACTGCGCTTTGGCCGCGCTCTTGATATTGGACTTAAGCGCATTGAATACGGCGATCCGTTCGGCAATGGTGACCTGCAGCGCCGCAACTCAGTGGCGTTTATGACTGAGGTCATCTTCGGCTGGGGCATCCTCGACCTGGACGCGTTCGTTAAGTACGAGGTCGCCTCCACCACCAGCGGTGCTACTAGCTAACAGGTAGAGGAGGATACGCCATGACGCTTACGCTCTCTGCCCAGGACATCCTCGCATTCAACACGGACCTCGACGCCAACGTCGTCAACATCCTTATCAAGGACGCCCTTGCCATGGCGCGCCGGGTAGCCCCTTGCATTGATGATGATGACTTCGAGTTCGCTGATGCCGCTATCGCGATTATTCGTGGAGCAGTACTTCGGTGGGCGGAGTCGGGATCGGGCGCTATCTCTAGCCAGCAGAATACGGCCGGGCCGTTTGGACAAACGGTGTCTTTTGACACCCGTCAGACTCGCCGGTCGTTGTTCTTTCCATCAGAGATTAAAGAGCTCGAGTCTTTGTGCAGCAGTAGCCGGCGTAGTGGCCCAGGCGCGATTGATACTCTGCCGCAGATGGATCGACGCTGCCAAGGATGCTTCTACCTCGTCGGGTCAGTGAATTCACCCTGCCCGGATTGTGGCGGCACGCTACACGAAGGGCTGTGGTGGTGATGTCATTTATCCCGTTGAGGCACACCGTGGAGGTCTCCGAGGTAGAGATGGTCACTGACCGATTTGGAAACCAAGTGCCACACCAAGGGAAATTCCGGCCGGTGCAGGTTGCTGGCTGGGCTGTCACCAAGGTCGATGAGTCTCGGGGAAACTCTGTGCTGCGCACTGTTGACCAGCTCGATATCTACGCCGCGGAACCGTTCGCGCCGGGCTCGTCGGTAAAGCTTCCGGATGGGAATGTGTGGCAGGTCGAAGGAAACGCCGAGGATTACAACCATGGTCCGTGGTGGTCACCTGGTCTGGTGGTTGTGCACGCAAAGAAAGTAGGTGGATAACCCATGATTGTTGTGGATACTCCTTTGGCTGAGGAACCCGTGAGAATCGACGCGCCAGCCTGCGAGGTACTCGATAACGGAACTCTGCTCATCTTTGCGAACCGTGATGCAACCGCGGTGCATTCGGCGTACGCGCCGGGAGCGTGGGCACACTTTGAGATGACGGGTGCGTGATAGCTGTGGCTAAGCGGATTCGGATTAAGAAGTGGAACGTGGACGGGTTTCGCGAGATTCGCTACAGTCCCGGGGTCAAGTCATTGGTCCATGAGCATGCGCAGGCCATCACCGACAAGCTGCCTGATGGTTATGGCTGGTCAGCTCGGGAAGGCAAGACCCGGTACCGCGGGTTGGTGTTCCCCCACACCTATAAGGCCCGCATTGACAATGCTCGACATAACTCGTTGCTGAAAGCGATGTGGTAGCTATGGTGACTCCGATTGAAGTGGTGCAGGCGGTGCTTGTCGACGCCGTGCAGTGCGATGTGGTCACCAAGGTGCCAGTTGATCGTCCAGAGTTGTTTGTGCGGGTGGATCAGTCAGTACCGCAGGTGCTGTCTCCGATTCACCAGCGCGCGCAGGTCTTCGTCCAGGTCTATGGGCCGACAAGCGAGGCTGCGCTTGATATGGCGTTTCGGGTGCGTGAGCGCCTGATGGATGCGCCGAGCGTCCACCCGAAGTGTTTCGGCGTGGATGAGATTACAGGGCCTAGTGAGTTACCAGACCCTGTTATTCCGCACGTTGCCCGGTGGCAAGTCACCGGGATTGTGTACATGGCCATCGGATAGCCCGGTGGCCTTTTTCTATGCCTTAAAGGAGGGCAAAAGATTATGGCTGATATGCGCAACCGTAAGAACATTCTGGTGGGTGCTCCCGATGTAAAGGCCTCTGGTGGCATGCTCATCGGCGATGTAGTCACCTCGGAGAAGGTGCCTACTGATGCGACAACCCCGCCGACTATTGGTCAGCAGAAGCCGGTGGGTTACATCTCCGAGGACGGTGTGACCAAGACCGTTGACCGCTCGGCGGAGAAGATTAAGGACTGGAATGGTGACATCGTGAAGGTGATTACCTCCGAGCACTCCGTGGTCATCAAGTTCACCGTGATGGAGGCAGCTAACGCCGATCTGCTCAAGGCAATCTACGGCAAGAACAACGTCACCATCTCCGAAGAGGGCGCCAAGATTAAGACCGTGGATAACGCTGACGACCTGCCGCACATCTCCTGGCAGGCCGACATCAAGGGAGATGAGGACTCCAAGATCCGCCTCTTCGCCCCAGACGCCCAGGTCACCAGTGTCGGCGATGTGTCGTTCGTGAAGTCCGACGTCATCAAGTACGAGCTGGAGCTTGAGTGCTTCACCGACGACGCGTCCAACAAGTTCTACCAGTTCATTGACCGCCCAAAAGCGTAACCGCTGAGGAATCTTCCACCGGTGGCCCCACTGGTGAAGATAGCCCCAGCGCAGAAACCAGCTAATCAAATGACCCCGGGGAACAAGGGGAGACGCCCCGGGGCCATAACCGTTTTGTCTCCCCCTAGTTTTGCTCAACACACATTCATAGAAACGAGGTCTCCCCATGGCTTTGGAAAAGTTCCACTTCACTACCTGCGACGACGTTGACATCGTCGTCCCGTACTACCTGGATGCAGTCAACCGCAAGGGAATGAAAAAGATTCAGAAGCTGGCGAAGGAAGCCGGCGGCTTTGAGAAACTGGACGATGACGTGCTCTTCGAGCACGCCAACATCGGCAAGGACACCATGGCCAAGATTGATGAGATGAGTATGCGCGACTATCTCAAGTTCCTCGACCAGTGGATGGAGGAGTCCACGGTGGGGGAATCCTAGCGCTCCTCGATGCGCTAGATAATGATCCCGCACTGCGCCAAGCACTGTCCTATGACCTCATTGGCCTAGGACTTCGTCTTGGCCAGGCGGGAACTAGCACACTGTCCTGGCGGGATGTCTACATCATCGTTGCTCAGGCACCGCGCGATTCAGCCGTCGTGCGCCACCTTGCCCCAGAGGCCCGCGAGTGGGGCATTAGTGAACAGCTACAAGCAAGCATCGTCGACCTTTTGGCTGGTATCTCATGGCAACTAGGCGGCGGCAAGGGCAAACGCCCTGAACCGATTCCCCGCCCAGGCGTCGACAGCGCCGACACCACGCCGGCACCTGCGCCTTCCAAAAAGGAGACGGCAGCTGCCGATACCCGCGATCCGTGGGACAAGGACGGCACCGGAGGAACATTCCGGGGCGTGGCCACCCCACTCGATGAACTCAACGAGTGGCTCGGATGGGCCAACACCTCCGACGACACCAGCCAGCCAACTACCCCGGCAGATATCGCTTCTCGTAATGAACGCATTGTTGCCGCCTACACAGCCGGCGGTGTCACCTACGCACAACTGGCGACCGAGTTCAGCGTATCCGCATCCACCATCGGGCGCATCGTGCGCGCAGCCCGCACCACCTAGAAGGAGGCACCCACCATGCCAGAAATTGCAAATGCTTGGATATCGATTGTCCCCGAGACGTCGAAAATCGCGCCGGGTATTAAGTCTGCTCTTGGGCAGGCGGAAGCACCTGCGGCGAAGACCGGAGAGATGATCGGATCCAAGATGTCATCGCTGATGGGCAAGACGCTTAAGGCAGGTGCTGTTGGTGTGGGCGCCGCCGCTGGTGGTGTGTTGGCAACCTCTATGGCAAAAGGCTTTAAGCGCCTTGATTCTCTTGACCAGGCGCAGGCGAAGATGCGCGGGTTGGGCTACGACGCCTCTGAGGTGTCGTCGCTGATGGACTCGGTGTCTCAGTCGGTCAAGGGAACAGCATTTGGCCTTGATGAGGCAGCGGGCTCAGCCGCGAAGCTGGGCGCAGTTGGCGTGGCCACGGGCCACGACATGGATCGTGCCATGACGTTGACGGCAGACATTGCCGCCCAGGCTGGCACGGGCATGGATGATATTTCCTCGATCATGGCCAAGGTTGCCGGTGCTGGCAAGGTCACAGGTGAGACGCTGGCTCAGCTGGATGACCGCGCCACTGGTGCCGGTGCAGCTTTGGCAGAGCACCTTGGTGTGTCCATCGAGGAAATGCGTGAGAAGGTTTCTGCTGGCGAGGTGTCTTTCGAAGACTTCCAAGTTGCGATGGAAGAGCATCTTGGTGGTGCAGCGCAGAAGACCGGTGAGACGTTCAAGGGTGCTTTTGACAACATGATGGCCTCTACTGGCCGCCTGGGCCAGAAGCTGCTTGACCCTGTGTTTAAGGCTGCACCGGCTCTATTCGGGTCGGTGGGCACAGCATTTGATGCCGTCGGTGAGGCTATTGCCCCAGCCTCAGAGAAGCTGGGGCAGGCATTGATCCCGGCGATGGAAAAGCTCGGCGGGGTCATCGAAAGCAAGCTCGCCCCGGCTGCGGGTAAAGCAGCTGGAGCAGTCGCTGACTTCATTGCCGGGTTGGTTACTGATGGACTTGATTCTGGACTGTGGTCAAAGCTGGGGGATAGCTTCAGCAAGATTGCTGGTGCTGCTGCTCAAGCGTGGCCCTCAGTGTCGAACCTACTTGGCTCTTTCGGCAAACTCTCGGCCACGGTGAGTGTGGCCACCTGGCAGGCATTGGTTGACGTCCTCAACGCGATAGCGCCGCTGATTTCTAATGTGCTGGTTCCTGCTTTGGACAAGCTCGCGTCGGCAGCAGCTGAGCACCCCGGTATGGTGCAAGCACTGGTTACCGCGTTCCTCGGGTTTAACGCTGCTAGCCGCGTGGTTGGTCCCGTGGGCAAGCTCGCCGGTGGCTTAAAGAACCTCACTGGTGCGGCAAAGATTGCGGGCGGCGCATTCAAGACCGGAAAAGGTCTAACTGGTGGACTGGTCGAACTAATGGGTAAAGCCAACTCGGCCACCCCAATCATTGCCAAGGTTGGCTTGACCATCGGCAAGATGACCGGCGGGTTGGCGAAAGGCTCGATGGGCTTCTCGAAGTTCGCCGGCGGCATCTCTAAGGTCGCCTCGGTGGTCGGCGGTGGCCTGTCTCAGGCCGCGCGTATCGCCATGGGGGCTTTCAAAGGCTTGACTGCAGTGATGATGGCTAACCCGGTTGGTGCGATTATTGCTGGCATTACCGCAATCGTTGCGGGCTTGACTTGGTTCTTTACCAAGACTGAGACCGGTAAACAGATGTGGGATAGCTTTACCCAGGCTTTGGCTGCCGGGTGGGAGTGGGTCAAGCAGAAGATGCAGCCGGTCTTTGACTGGATCGGCACTGCCTTCAATGGGCTTAAAGCCTTGTTCGTCGAGGGTAACTTCACCTCTGCTCTGCAGACCGCGTTTGGAGTGGAGGAAGACTCCGCGTTCGTGCGCGTGCTGTTTAAGATGCGGGACGTAGGCCTTGTGGTCAAAGACTTCCTTATCCAAGCTTTCCAAGTAATCAAGGACAAGTGGGCCGAACTCAACACAGGTTTCGGACAGTTCTACCAGACATGGATTGCACCCGTGTGGGAGGCATTTAAGGCAGCTGCAGCCTTGCTGGCTGACTTCCTTGAACTTGTGTGGGAGAAGGTCAAAGTCGGTGTCCAGTCTCTGGCGGACTTCTTTGTCACGCACTGGGAGTCCATCAAGACGGGGCTGTCCGCTGTTGGAGAATTCTTCTCTATGGTGTGGGACGGGGTCAAGATTGGCTTTGAGCTTCTAGGCCAGGCCCTCCAAGCGGTGTGGGACGGCGTGATCAAACCGGTGTTCAACTTCCTCGCCCAGGCCGTGAAAGCGATCGCTGACGTTGTCATCCCGATATTCCAGGTGGTTATCCCTGCTGCCTGGAATTTCCTGGCAGATATTATCCAGTCCACGTGGAATAACATCATCAAGCCGACGTGGGACTTGCTGAAATCTGCAGTAGGTTTGGTCGCGGATGTTCTGACCGGAAACTTCGACAACATCGGTAATCGGTTTGGTGAGCTCGGCCAGGCGATTATGAACCTTGTTCAGGGAGTTTTCCAGCAGGCTTGGGACATACTCAAGGCTGCAGTGCGCGCTGCCGTGGACATCTGCCGGGGCCTCTTCGATGTTTTTAAGGGCCATGTGCAAGCTATGGTCAGCGCGGTCAAGGGCAAGATTGATGAGCTTGCTAACGGGTTCCGCCAGCTGCCGGGCAAGATTAAGTCTGCGTTTGCTGGGGCTGGTTCATGGCTACTGGATGCCGGCAAGGCGATCATCCGCGGTCTGGCAAATGGTATCCGTGCTGCCGCCGGCATGGTGGAAAACGCCGTCCGCGCAGTTATCCCTGATAACTTGGAAAGGTTCGTTCCAGGATTACACATTGGCGGCATCGTGCCGGCGTTTGCTCGTGGCGGTGTCCTACCGAATGTGCCCGGAATTCCCCGCAGTAAGCGTGACCCTATTCTGGGTTGGTCGACCGAGCGCAAACAACCTGTCGCCCGAGTCGAACCAGGTGAGTACATCGTCAACCGTGCTTCAACCAGGAAGTACTTGCCGCTCTTGTCCGCAATCAACGCTGATCGAGTTAATCCGAAGCTGGGCGATCTTGGCGGGTTCGCAAACTTGCCAGGCTACGCCGACGGAGGCATCGTCGGTTACGACGAACTGCTGCGATTCTTCAAGGGCCAGCGCGTACGCGGTCAACAGGCATCCCGCAGCCTCGAGGGCGCGCCGTACGTCTTTGGCGGCTCGAACTGGGGAGACTGCTCGTCTACTCAGGGACAAGGCGCACTGTTTACGGTAGGCAAGACCGCTACCCGCGGGCGATTCATGGCCACGATGAACGCAGCCTCACAGCTGGCCTCCATTGGATGGCGCCGCGGGCGTAGCCCAAAGAAGGACGCTTACGAGATCGCCTTCTACAACGGCGGCGTCGGTGGCGGACACGCAGTCGGCACCATGTTCAACAACGCAGGCCGAAGCCTGAACATCGAAATGGGAGGAGCCCGCGGAAACGGACAAATCGGTGGTGGCGCTGCAGGGACTGCAAGCGGACCATACACAGACCACTACTGGCACCCGCTAAAGTCCGCAACGGCTAAAGCCGCCAGCAAAATCGCCGCCGGAGAGGTTGCCTCCACCTCGAATGAAGGCATCACCTTGACCTCGGGACGCAGCATCGACTGGGGCGAAGCCTCGAACCTTGCTAGCGAGGTCACTAAGGAACGCAAGCGCAACGCGAGCCTGGCCCGGTGGCGCAAAGGCGCTTTCGACTCCGGAGGCTTAGCCCGCGGCATGGGCTTTATGCCCAAGGCCACCATCAAGCCAGAGCGCGTGCTCAACCCCTCCAACACACGCAGCTTCGACAAGATCCCCGGAGTCATGGCTGATGTCGCCAACAAGCTCGGCATGTCGGCCGAAGCACAAGGCATGGCTGCCCGCGCCATGAACAACGTCGAATCCGCACTATCCAACATCACTGCCAAGGATGCCCTGGCCCTCGGCGACAAACTCGGCCTTGACGGAATTACCGGACTGTTCAAAGGCGCGGTCAGCGCCTGGGACGATATGGAATCCTCATTCGCCGCCCAAGTCGATGCGTCAGATGCTGTCGAACAAGCAGAGAAAAACCTTGCGGATGCGCGCCGGGAATATGCCGAGGCTATGACTGAGGATACTGAGCTGACCGTCAAGCAAAAGCGCCGTCTTGATGACGCCACGAAGGCAGTCGAGGCAGCGAAGAAGCCTGGCAAGGACGGCAAGGTAGATTCAGACAAGGTCGCTAAGGCTGAGCTGAAACTGTCTCGTGTTCGCGAGGACATCACAGCTGAGCAGGAGAAGGCAGGAAAGAAGCAGTCGGAGAAAGCTCTGCAAGCCGCAGAGAACCTGGCCAAGGCCGAATCCGACTTGTCAGATGCGCGCTCAGTGGTGGCTGCTGCGGCTAAGGCCGCTGGCCACGCTGAGATTGCAATGGCCATTGAGGTAGCTGCAACAGGTATCAAGGTCATCGACAAGATCGTTGGAGCAGTGATGCAAGCTAAAGCAGCTGTCGCCGATGCCTTCGCGTCGATGATGTCCGCAGTAGCAGAGCTGGCCAACATGTCCGATAAGCTGCACGACCAGTTGCTAACAAGCCAGGTTGAGGCAGCTTTGGCCCAGGTCAAGATGCAGGCCGCAGCGCGTGCCATGCGCATGGCCCAGGTCGATGGCGTGCGCACCCAGCTCGAAGCAGTCAAAACGGTAGCTCAGGCACAGGCTGCATTTGATGCACAGCGCAAGGCTGATGCGAAGGCCGCCTTGTCGAACTACGAGGACTTGTCCTTAGCGTTTGACCGGTGGCGGTGGGCCACGCGCGCCGGGGTGGATGAGGCTTTGGGTGCGATGGCGCAGTGGTCGGATGAGTCGCATGCGTTGTGGGCTGAGCTGCAGGCTGCACAGATTGGCAAGCAGATTGCGGAGTTGGAGGCACAGCGCAGTGTGACTGCCGCGCTGTTTGAGCACCGTAAGGCTGCTCTGAATTTAGAGTCGGCGACGACGAGCTTGAATATTGCTGCGGCAAAGTTTGCAGCGATTGCTGGTAAGTCGTTTGGGTATGACAGTGTTCAGGCCACGGTCGGTGAGCGCTATGCACAGCTGCAGGCTGAGAAAGCGAAGCTGAAGGCTGAGCGGGCATCTGTTAAGACCTGGTTGAATCCAGTCAATTGGTTTACGAGCATGCCGGCATCGAAGCGTCGTATCGCGCAGATTGATGAGGAGCTCGCTGGACTGGCAAAGATGAACGAGTTCAAGGCGCTGACTGCTAGCCAGTTGAAGGAGCTGGAGAGGATCCAGGCAGCGGCTGGGGCGATGGGATTCTTTGGCGCCGGTGACAAGGTCGATGAGATGATTCGCAATTCCTGGCTCGGTGATGCAGGACGCGCGGTAGAGAAGGCGAAGTGGCAAGAGCAGCTTGTTGATGCCAAGAATGCCGCGGATATTGCAAAGCAGAACCTGGATGCGAAGAAACTCGAGGTTGATCAGGCTAAGAAGCTTGAACCAATTGATGAGTTGCTGGACAAGTTGAAGACTCAGCAGGCGTCGGAGAAGACGTGGGCTGAGTACTGGCGCGAGTCTGATCCTGGGGTGCGCGATGCGCTGTCAGCCTTGGCGCAGTTCCAGTCGGATGCTGCAGACGGCATGGCCAAGCCCCAGGCGGTGGTGAATATTGCGCTGCCTGCTGGAAAGTCTGCGTACTCACCTCAGGAAGTAGAAGACATGCTCGAGGCCGTGAGCGCTGGGCAGGATGCGCTGGATGTGCGCGTTAGGAAGTTGGAGCGTCCAGCTCGGTCCGCCGCGGTGGTGGCCGGGAACAGAAAGGTGGTGATGTAAATGGCCCAACGGGTACACCTGGAGTATGTCTCCCCGTCTGGGGTGAAGATGACGCTCATTAGTCCGTCTTGGCGCGACTACGAAGTCGCTTTTGTGGTCGCAGATGGAATCGAGGGGCTGGTAGGAGTTATCGAAGACCCGGTGGTGAATCTGCCGGGGATTGCTGGCGCTGTGTTTCGTTTAGCGGATCGTACGGTGCAGGCGATGACGGGCACGTTGACACTGGCCATGGTTAATGAGCAATCGTGGGCAAAGCTGTCGGCGGCCTGGTCGACGATTCGACCAGGGGTGCTGCGGTTGACTGTCGATGAGATGCTGCATGTTCTTCCAGTGAGGTTGGCGGCCCCGCTGCCTCAACCTGTTACTCAGATGAAGACCGGGAGTCAGGTGGCGGTGTCTCTGGTGGCTGATGGCGGGGTGTGGCTGCGTCCGAAATCTGGTGCGGGAACAGTGCGCATTGCTAACTCTGGCGATGTGCCTATTTCCCCGGTCATCACCTGGACTAAGGCAGGGTCATTGACTTTGCCGTCAGGTGCTCGGGTGGCGTTGCCCGCAGTAGATTCGCCGCGGGTGGTGTCGATGGGTCCAGCTGATGGACAGGTAGTGCGTGATGCCGCTGGCGCTATCGACAAGAAGTTGACGAAGGCGTTGCCATCGTTGACAGAGAGTATCCCGGTGGGCGCCACAGCGACGATTACAGCCCCTGCTGGGGCAACCATCGAATGGGCGGAAGGAGTGCTTTCCCCATGGACGTAAAGGATTTTGCTGAGATTCGCAAGCGTATCGACTACACGGTGTCCACGCGCGGGCAGTGGGTAGGTATCTGCAACGAGGATGGCTGGCCGATTATGGATATCACTGCGATTGCAAATGTGTCAGCGTCGGAGACCCGCAGGGAAACCGCATCGTGCGAAGTTGCAGTTGAGGTTCCGGAAGGCTCTCGGCTTATCGACGAGCTTGTTGGGCCAGATACCGGGATCAATAAGACTGGCGAGTTAGAGATTGCTGGTGCCGCGGCGAGGCTGTTGGTTGTTCAGCGGGCTGGCATGCGCATGGCCTATACGATTACGCATACCGTGGCTACTGGTAAGACCGCTCCAACTCAGTTGACTATTCACGGGGTGGATCTCATTGAGTCGCTGGCAGCGTGGCCATGCCCCACCATTCCGCTGCTGTGGCAGAACGCCTCTTTCACGCAGTGGACAACAGATGCGTCGGGCCAGGAGTACACCACCACTCGGGAGCTTGCGCGCGTGGAGATGGGAACGGCAGCTGACGGCTACACCGTCGACGGGCCGGCCGCCGCCACGGCGCGCACCCTTATCCAGGATTCTTTGGATGCGGTCAACACAGCAATGGGGTGGGCGGATAGCCCACACATGGTGGTTGATTTCCCGAAGGGTGAAGACACATCACCCAGGCTGGTAATCCGTACCAATGATGACACCATCTGGGAGACTATCGCAGCTCCAGCGCATTCTGCCGGGCTGACTATCAGCGTTGATTTGTGGTGGCCCGGTGACCAGCCTCTGCGAAGGCGCGTTAGCCGTGAGCCAGAAGAATTCACGTCCTGGTCGCCAACTGTTCCGATCCAGCTTGTCACGGTGGAGGTGTCGAAATGACGGTTCGTTTGCTCGCCACTGACGGTGAGCTCACAGTGGTGCGTCGGTTGGCGGCAATTGCGTATGGAACGTGGAACGTTGAGTGGCCAGAATCGGTTCCTGAGCAACAACGCCCCCAGCTTGCCGACGACCGTACCCACGGCTATATCTCTCGCCTGCCGGGAGACTCTGGCCGAATGGGGCGCCGGTTCGTGCGTGCCGATGTAGATATCACTGCTGCTGAGTACAACGACAAGGGCGTTCTCATCCCACACACGGGCTACTCGACGGTGGAAACGGTGCTGGATGCGGCTGCTTCGCAGACCAGTGAAGACGCGGTATTAGAGCGGGATATCACCCGGGATGGTCTGGGGAGTTTCGTTCCAGGTGAAGACTTCGATGTTGGTGACGTGGTCGATGTGGTCATCTGGGGCAATTCGCTGCGTTTGCCGGTTACCGCGATTGAAGCTGTCACCCAGGCTGGGGCAGTCATTGACTGGTCAGTCAAGGTTGGCGGCCAGCTAGTCGCGGATGATGCTGAACGCCGTCGTGTCAATCAGGAGCTTGAGCGCACCATCTGGCAGGAGCGCCGAGAGATAGCCGGTGTGCACCGCGTGGCTACGTCAGCGAAAACCACGGCTGACTCTGCAAGTGCCACTGCCAAGGAAGCCATTGATGCTGTTGGAGATGTCGCAGCGATGGTGGAGGGGCTGGATATTGAGGGCAGCATTCAGCAGGCGCGGGATGCTGTCGATGCGTCTAACGCGATTCTGCAGCTTGTCCGTCAGCTCACTGGCGCCGCGGCGGCGCAGGGAGCGCAGGCTCAAGCATCAGCCTCTCTCGCGATCGAGTACGCCCGCCAGGCGGAGGAGGTGCTCGACAAGCTAGACCCACTCCGCGACGATGTTGTCGCGGCGCACGCCGAGGTCGCACGCCTGTCGGGCGAGGCAGCTAAGGCAGCGCAGCAAGCTGCCGCCTCAGTAGCCCGTGGCGAGCAGCATGTAGTGGCAGCCCAGCGCGCGGCCAATGCCGCCGCAGCCGACGCTGCCGAGTCGCAGCAGCTCGTCGATGAGGCACAGGCGCTGCTTGCAGAGCTGGCTCCGCTGCAGGACGCGGCGCGGGAGTCCCTCAAAGATGCGCAATCCCTGCTGGATAACGCTGGCGGGACGGGGCGAAGCCTCGCGGATGTTCTGCGTGAGGTCGCCGCGAAGCACCAGGCCGTTCTTTCCGCCCATGATGACATTCTGGCTACGCATAGCGAAGTACTGGAAATCCATGGCGAAGCGATCAAATACGCCGCTATGGCCGCTGCCCAGGCGGGTGCAGCGGCGATGCAAGCATCCCAGGCGGCGGCGGAAGCTCTACGCGCTGCTGACCTCAACTCGCAGGCTATCGCCGCGCTCGCGGAAGCGGACGAAAAACTTGCGGAAGCGGACCGCAAGCTTCAAGAGCAGATTGATGTCCTCGAAGAATCCCAGCGCCTCCTCGCCCAGGCGATTCGCTACGTCGCGGCGGCTGCCGCGCAGGCTGCGCAGGCCGCTATGTCTGCAGCCCAGGCCTCGGAAGAAAACGCCAATGCGATCGCACAAACAAACATCGCGGTCGATGCGGCGACGGATTCCGTGGAAGCCCTGCAAAAAACATCTGCTGCGCGTGATGAGGCCATAGGAAGCTTGGCAAAGTCTCAGGCCGCTTTCGAGGACACGCTGCTTATTCAGCAGAATGCGATCTTTTGGGGAGAGGTACACCGTACCCGAATCTTCGACAAATACAGCATGACCACCGTCACTGATAATGAGCTGATGACGATGACCCCGATTGAATCACAGCGGAAACTCCGATTAGATTTCAAAGGTATCTGGGCAGGCCGCGTTCAGGTTATTGGGCGCATGGTGGACGCGTTCGGAGGGAATTCACGTGTTGATTTCTTCGCGTATGGTGCCGGGCCTGGGAACCGACAGATGACTGTTGCGCCGGAAGTGGCGAATTACGGCGTCGATAAAGTGCACATCGTCGTGGATATGTGGTGGCCAAATCGGGCTTTGGAGTTCGTGTTCATCCCGAAAGCCGTCGGTGGATGGGAGATACCACCGTATGAGGATTCAATTCAAGGTGGCGTGAATCTTGGTCTCATGCATGAGGGCACGATGATTGTGTACTGGCCTCGGGGGAAGGGGTATCGCACCAGCCGTGCGGTGCAGGTAACCCCTGATGATGGAAAGACGTGGAAAACATATTCGGCGGGTGCACTGCTGCCCGCGTCAGCGAGCGTTGGCGGTTATCAGGTGACGGGGATTCGTCCTGTCCGGGGGGATACCCGCCCTGTCAATCTGACTGAACAAATTTAGTTTCGCCGATTGCCGTGAGGCTATACGGCCTTTTTTGATTCTGAAAGGAGAAATATGACCACCCCGCTTGATTTTGAAAAATTCATGCCTCGCGGCTACACGCTCGTCCGCACTGATGATTGGGCGCTCACAGACCCTGCGGTCGGCACGAATATTCCGATTGGTGTCGCCGGGCCGGTCGATATTTACGTGACGTGGGAAGGCGAGACGGAAATGGCTCTCGTCCTCGTCACCTCGGACGGCTCGCGGCGCACGCTCGCCACTGGCAAAAAGGCCATCCGTTACACGCTGGGTGCCAGGGACGGCGACATGCTCACCATCACGGGCGCGTCCGCTTTTCCCGTGTCTGACTCGAAGCTGCGCGGGACCCTCAAGATACTGCCCACGGCCATCTTTAACCTGTAAATCATTCCCTGCCCCACCTTGGTGGGGCTTTACTGCTCAAGGAGTTTTTATATGTCGTTTGATTTTGATGCCTGGGTGGAGGGCCTGCGCGCTATCCCCGAGGACCGGCTGATGGACGCCGCTGCCGCCGTATCCCGCGAACGCCGGGAGCGCCCCGCCCGCGCTGCCGAGGATAAAGCGCGTGCTGAAATTGTGGCTGGTCTCGCGGAAACCGCCCCGGATTTGGTCTCCGCTCACGTCACCTTAGAGGACGCTAAAGCCGACCCCGGCAAGGTGCCAGCGTGGAAGAACCCCGGCTCGGACTTCCTCAAGGCCTCCCGACAGGGCGCCGTTGTGAAGCACGCGGATAAGTACTGGCTTTCTGAAACTGGGAATTTGAACACGTGGGAACCAGGGGCCGAGAGTGTGCATTCAACGATTTGGCGGGATGTTACCCATGAGGTCCTGCCTCCTGCGCCGGCCACCGATGAATCCGGAGCGGTCATCCCTCAAGGCGACAGAGATAATCCCTTCCCGTTCATTGATGGCATTCAGGTTGAAGACGGGCAGTTCGTATTGTTCAACGACGAAATCTATAAGGTGCGCAAAGCCCACACCCTGGCAGCCTATTGGCCACCGAATGCAGCGCACAGTCTCTTTTCCAAAGCCTAAACCAACAGCCCTCTAGCCCCGCTAGAGGGCTTTGCTCATAAAGAAGGAGGTACACGGTGTGAAAGATTGGCTCAACGTCCTCCCTGACCGTGTCCGATTAATACCCCGACACTTCACGCCGGGGCGCGCCGGGAGGAAGATCCGGCATGTCACTATTCACCACATGGCCATGGTTGGCGGCACCGATGAGTGCTACAACGTGTGGCTTAGTAGGCCAGCGTCCGGCCATTACGCGATCTCCCCGAGTGGCGAGGTAGGACAGCTCGTTTGGGATAGGGATACGGCCTGGGGCAACGCGAACCTTGTCTCTAATCAAGAGTCGCTCATCATCGAGCACTCAAACGAGGCCGGAGCCGCTGCCGACTGGCCTATTGGAAAAACGACGTTGGAGACCGGGGCGCGCTTGGTGGCTGCGCTTTGCCGCTTCTATGGCCTCGGCCGCCCGGTCTCCGGTGTAAATGTGCGTTTCCACAGCATCGAATCAGGCGGGCGCACCGCATGCCCCTACCACTTGCGGCCGGGGCATAAATATCACGACCACTACATCGCGCGTGCCCAGCATTGGTACGACGAAATGACAAAGCCTGCTGTGCAGGCACCCAAGAAAGAGGAGGATTTTCTCATGGCACTTACCGCCGAGGAGCAGAAGGAACTGCTTGTTAAGACCCGCGCTATTCACAACGCGCTCTTCGCTCCGGAGCCGTCCCGCGTCACGGGCTCCAAGTTCAAGGCTCCGTTAACCGAGTACATCATGCAGACTGACCGCAAGGTGGAGGAACTGCATGTGGAGTATCGAGGGAAGGGTTCCCAGACGCAGGAGGCTCTTGACCAGCTTGCTGAAGCCGTTGAATCTCATGATGAGAAGCATGAGGTCTGCGCGCTGCCGGGGGAGGACAATGAGGAGTAAACAGTTTTGGCTCGACCTGTTTGAGCGGGCTGCGAAAACATTCGCTCAAACCTTGCTCGCCTGGATAGTGGTGGACCAGGCCGTGTGGGAGATGGATTGGAAGCAGGGCCTTGGGCTTGCAGCTACCGCGACAGTGGCGTCCATCCTCACGTCATTCGCCTCGCTCAAGGTATCGACTCCTGAGACAGCCAGCTTGGTTTATGTTGGCCGGCACAGAGCAGGTGAATCACATGGCCCCGTGGAATGATCCAAGCTGGAAGGCCAGAGTGCTAAGGCGCTTGCTCTCGGATGAGATGGGCCTGCTCATCCTTGGTGTACTCGGCACTGCGCGCGGTATCAGCTACTTTCCGCCTTTGGTGAATCCTGACCGGTCTCCGGCTCACTTGCTAGAGATGGTTGCTCCGCCACCGGTATGGGGAGTCGTATGGGTCCTAGCCGGGGCGGGATGCCTGGTCGCCATTGCTTGGCGACGGAGCCAGCCCCTTGCAGTCGGAACCATGGTCGGAATGCACTTCCTCTGGGCCTTCACGTTCGTCACGAACGGGGGCCGAGGATGGGTCACATCAATCATCTACCTGTCAGTATTCGGATTGGCCTTCTGGGGCTTTGCACGCGGCCGACGAGAGCCAGAGCTAGTCCCCCAGGAGATTCCGGAAAGGGCACGCGCAGACCCGAGAAAGGAGTAGCTACATGCTTGCAAACCTTCTCGGTGGAGCCATCGCGGCCCTGCTGACAGGACTCTTCGCATGGCTCGCGGCTAAAGCAACTGGCCGCGCACAGGTCGACGCGAAGAAAGTAGAGCAGGTAGGGCCGCAGTGGGAAAGCTTCTCGCAGAAGATCATGGAGCGCATGGACGCGCAGCAAAAAGAGATTGACGGGCTCAAGGAGGAGGTCGGGACGCTAAGAGAGAAGGTAGAAGCTATCTCCCAAAAGTACTGGCGCGCCGTCTTAGCTCTCCGGCGAATCTTTGATCGCCACCCAAAGGCCGTTGATGATGCCCAACTACCACGAGACATCCATGAGGACGTTTTCGAGGGCTAGGCTCCGACTTCGTCCTTGAAGTGTGAACCACGTGTGAACAAGCCTTGTGAACGTACTGGTCAATCCCCATTGTGTTCTTTCTACGGATCAGAAGGTTGGGGGTTCGAATCCCTCCGGGCGCACAGCACAAACCCGCTGGCCGCAAGGCTAGCGGGTTTCTTCGTGTTCCATCCGCCCGTGCTGCAGCGTGGGGGTAGGGGCGCTTATATTTCGGGCGCGTTATCAGGAGTGTGACGCTGAAAATGAGGCTAGTGCGCCCGATAGTGCCCGCCGTGTTCAATAATGACGGGTCTTATGCTGGTGGCCCAGCGCCGTCGGGTAAAAGCATGGGGCATTAGGATAAAGCCAACAGGCGTGCCCGGCGGGCAGAAGGAGACGAGCAATGAACAAGTGGACCCCGGGCCTCATCGGTGGCGCCGTGCTGGGCGGCATTATGTGGATTGCCACGGGAACGTTCTGGTGGCTGCTTGCAGGCATAGTCGTGGGGCTGGCTGTCGTGCCGCTCGTAGGACGCGAGGACCGGCAGAAGAATTACGCGCGCAAGAAGCGTGATGATAACTTTCGTGACTAACTACTAACGCGGGGTAAGGTGAAGGCGATTAGTTCGCGGTGATAAACGGTGGTGCGCATGAATAACGAACAGCAGGTTCTCGACAACGTAGACAAGCTCGAGGTTATGCTGCGCAGCGAGGATGAACTCGACCCCGGTCAGGCACAGGAGCTCAAGACCTTGGCCACGGGTCTGCCCATTCGGGATGTCATCGCTATTGTGGAGCGTTGCAATGCGGTGCGCGCGGCGCTGGTACTGCGCCTGCTGCCGCGGCGCAAAGCCATCGAGGTATTCGACGCCATGGACTTCGCCCAGCAGGCGGACGTTATCGATGAGTTGGGCAACGCCGAGGTCTTCGAGTACTTCGATGCACTTGAGCCCGAGGACCGCGTGGCGCTGCTCGATGAGCTGCCCGTGGAAATTGCGGACCGCCTGTTGCGCTCGCTTAATAAACCGGACCGTGACATTACGGGCGTGGTGTTGGGCTATGAGAAGGGCTCAGTGGGCCGCCGCATGTCGCCGGAGGTGCCCACGCTGCATCCGGAGATGACTGCGGCTGCAGCGCTGGCGCAACTTAAAGAGACCGCGCAGGACTTGGAGACGATCTACACGCTGCCCATCGTGGAGGCGGACCGCCGGCTGGTGGGCGTGGTGAGTTTCCGTGAAGTATTCCAGGCGCCGGATACAACCCCGCTAGGTGAGCTCATGCGGGAGGCAGTGTTTGCGACGGCCACGGATGATGCGGAGGAGGTCGCGCGTTGGTTCCTGCCGCTGGACTTCCTGGCGCTGCCCATCGTGGATGCCTCGGGGCGCCTGGTGGGACTGCTCGCCTGGGATGACGCTATGGATATCCAGGAAGAAGCAGATAACGAGGACACCGCGCGTGCGGGTGGTACGAATCCACTGCATCAACCGTATCTGTCTACGCCGCTCATGAAGCTGGTGAAGTCGCGCATTGTCTGGCTGCTGGTGTTGGCGGTCTCCGCGCTGCTCACCGTGCAGGTGCTGGCCATGTTTGAGGAAGCACTTGCAGCCGCGGTGGTGCTGTCCTTGTTTATTCCGCTGCTCACCGGCACCGGCGGCAATACGGGCAATCAGGCTGCCACCACGGTGACGCGAGCTCTCGCGATGGGCGATGTGCGCGACCGTGACTTGTGGGGCGTGTTGTGGCGCGAGTTGCGTATTGGCATGGTGCTTGGCGCCGTGCTGGGCACTGTGGGCTTTATCCTTGCGACCCTGGTCTATGACGTGAAGATCGGCACGGTCATCGGAACCACGCTGTTCTTGGTGTGCACGATGTCTGCCTCCGTGGGCGGACTCATGCCGCTGGTCGCGAAGAAGGTGGGAGCGGACCCAGCAGTCTTCTCCAACCCGTTTATCTCGACTTTCTGCGACGCGACCGGCCTTATTATTTACTTCCTCATTGCCAAGTCCGTGTTGGGAATCTAACGCCAGGGAGCTAGAAGACCTCGATACGTCCACCCATGGACTCGGCCTGACGCAGCTGGGAGACCCAGCCGTGGGAGCCGGGGGACAGGCGCAGGACGGGGCGGGAAGAAATCTTCACGGGGGAGACGGACTCCTTGCGGGCGCCGGTGCGCGCTTCGAGGCGGGTGCGGGCGGCATAGCCAGCCTCCGCGAGGTCCGCGATGGTGGGGTTGTCCGAGGCCAGCGCGTCGCGCGCGGCGGTGACGTAGTTCAGGAACTCGTCGAGCGCCTTGACCACGGCCGCGGAGTTGGTCTCACACATCTGCTGCACGAGCTCCGGTCGGGTGCCCGCCACGCGGGTGGCGTCCTTGAAGGAGCCGGCAGCCAGCGACTGGGAGAGGATTCCGCCGTGGTCGCCGACGACGGCGAGGGACTCGGCGATGACGTGCGGCAAGTGGCTCACGCGCGCGACGGCTTCGTCATGCGGGGCGACCCGCACCGGCATGGCCTCGGCCTTGGCCATGGCGGCGAGGCGCACGACGTCGGCGAAGAGGTCGATCCAGGACTGAGGCAGCTTCTCCACCTCCAGGGCGTAGTCATAGGTCACGGCCCACGCCGCACCGGCGAAGAGACCGCGCTGCGAGTTATCCCAGCCGGACTGGGAGGTGCCGGCCATGGGGTGGCCGCCCACGTAACGGGACTCGAGGCCGCGTTCCTTGACCAGATCGTAGACCTGGGTCTTCACGGACACGACGTCCGTGATGCCGCACGTAGGGGCGTGCTCCACGATGGCGTCGAGGACGGAGGCGACGGCCTCGAAAGGCACGGCGAGGACGATGAGTGCGCCTTCTTTCTCTGCGCGGGCGAGAACGCCGGGCAGGTCATTGGTGACGTCAAAGCCCTGCTTAGCGGCGCGGCGGGCGCCGGAGGTGGAGTGGTTATAGCCGAATACGGCATGTTCGCGTGCGGTCAGATCGCGCAGCAGCGAGCCGCCGATGAGGCCGAGGCCAATAATGCAGACAGGGCGGGAGACGGTATAAGGATTCACATGACAATCATGGCACAACCCGACTAACCTGACGAGGTATGAGTCAGGATGAATTGCTCTCCTTCGCCGTGACGGTCGCGCGCAGCGAGGGTGCCTGGGTTGTCCGTTCCTTCGCGGATGATTTTGAAGACCCCCAGACGTCCATCGCCGCAGTGCGTGCGCTGCGCAGCGAGGGCGCAGCGTTTGCGCTGCTGTGCGTCGACGATGACTACTTCGTCATCGTCCGCCCGGTTCCGGGCGATGTGCGCATGTTGCTTTCCGATGCCACCATGGCCGTCGATGATGATTTCGCGGCAGGTTTCCTGGAGTTGCGCGACCTTGAGATCCCCGATATTGCCCCGGAAGACCTCGATGACGCGGCCCCCTTCGGCGACGGCGACTTCGACATCCTGGCCGACCTCGGCATGGACGAGTATCAAATCGAGGCCATCATCGACAATGACGAGGACTATCCCTCGGACATGCTGCTGCGCATCGCGGGCGAGCTGGGCTTCGGCGACGAGCTGGAAGATGCCCTCGATCTCTAGCACCCCCGCCGCGCCCGACCAGCCCGAGCGCGTCCTGCCCCGCGAATCCGGTCTCGCCCGCGCCGAGGAACGCATGCGCCGTGCCCTCGCGGTCGCGCGCACTACTCCCGCCGGTGACGTGCCCGTCGGCGCGGTTATCTACGGCCCCGACGGCCGCGAGCTTGCCACCGGCGTTAACCGCCGCGAGCAGCGCCAGGACCCCACCGCCCACGCGGAGGTCGAAGCCATCCGCGCTGCCACGGCTGGCGCTGCGGCGAAAAGCAATGATGGATGGCGGCTCACCGATTGCG
Organism: Corynebacterium sp. CMW7794; assembly: GCF_001563605.1. Classification (NCBI taxonomy): domain Bacteria; kingdom Bacillati; phylum Actinomycetota; class Actinomycetes; order Mycobacteriales; family Corynebacteriaceae; genus Corynebacterium; species Corynebacterium sp. CMW7794. Next base: position 15,837 of record NZ_KQ961780.1, on the reverse strand, counting down.
AGCTCGTCGTCACCCTCGAGCCCTGCGCCATGTGCGCTGGCGCCCTCGTCGGTGCGCGCGTCGGCTCCATTGTCTTCGGCGCGTGGGAACCACGCACCGGCGCCTGCGGCTCCCTCCTCGAGGTTCCTCGCGCCCCGGGTGCCCTACACGTCCCACAGGTCCGCGGCGGCGTCCTCGAGGACGAATGCGCCGAGCTGCTGCGCGGCTTCTTCGGCGACCTGCGCTCAATCGTTACGTCGCTGTAACCCACACAGCTGTGTCACGCCGTTAGGGTGGGGATATGAGCGATTTTGAGAACAAGAAAGACGAAGTACTCGGTTCTGCCAAGGAGAAGTTTGGTCAGGCCACGGATAATGAATCCCTCGAGAACGAGGGTAAGGCGGACCAGGCCAAGGCAGGCGTCAAGCAGAAGTTTGAGGACGCCAAGGATGCCGTAAAGGAAAAGGTCGATGACTCCATCGCCGCTGTGAAGGACGCTACGGAAGACTAAACCGCAACCACACCGCAGTGACGGACGCGCCCGCGGGGCTAGTGATTTTGTTCGGGCCCTAGGTCTGCTTTAAGCTGTTTCGCGGTGGCGTGTCCGAGCGGCCGAAGGTGCTCGCCTCGAAAGCGAGTGTTGGGTAATCCCCAACCGCGGGTTCAAATCCCGCCGCCACCGCACTGAGCCCCAACCTGTTTATGCAGGTTGGGGCTTTATCTTTTGTGTCGGCTACACTTGGGTGAGTTTTCAACCGAGAGAGGACGACATGGCTAAGTTCCTGTACCGCGTGGGACGCTGGTCTTTCCTGAACAAGTGGAAGGTCATTATCGCGTGGCTCATCCTGGTCGCTGCTGCGGCCGGCGCGATGGCCACACTCATGAAGCCGATGACGAGCGAGTATTCCATTTCGAATACCCCGGCCATCGACGCCACCCACCGCGCGTCTGAACTCTTCCCCGAAGCGGGCAACCTCGCCAACGCGCCGAGCGTCAACCTTGTGTTCCAGGCGCCCGAGGGCGAGAAGCTTTCGGATCCGGAAAATATGGCTGCGATCCAAGACGTCGTCGACTACATCAAGGACAACCTCGGCGTCGAGGGCCAGCGCTTCGGCAACCCGCTTGAGGTCTCGCCACAACTTCAGCAGAGCGTTATTGACCAGTTCACGTCCATGGGCCTGCCCGAGGAGACCGCGCGCGCGGACGCGGATAACCTCGCGATGGTCAACGAGGACGAGACCATCGCGTACACGACCTTCGACTTCGACGCGGACTCCGCGAACTCCGTGAAGCAGGAGGATAAGGACGTCGTTACCGCCGCGATGGAACTCGGCCGCGAGCAGGGGCTCACCGTCGAGGGCGGCGGCGCTGGCTTCGGCGACGCCATCGCCGTCGAAGAAATGTCCGAGATCATCGGTCTCGCCGTCGCGTTCATCGTTCTGGTCTTCACCTTCGGCTCGCTCGTCGCTGCGGGCATGCCGCTCATCACCGCCGTCGTGGGCGTGGGCCTGGGCGCTATGGGCGTCATGATTGCCACCCACTGGGTCACCCTCAACTCCATTACCCCGGTCCTCGCCCTCATGATCGGCCTGGCCGTGGGCGTGGACTACTCGCTGTTTATTATCTCCCGCTACCGGCAGGAGCGCGCCCGCATGGAGCCTGCCGATGCCGCCGGTATGGCCGTCGGCACTGCCGGCTCCTCCGTGGTCTTCGCTGGCGCCACAGTGTTCACTGCGCTCTTCGCGCTGCTCGTTGCCAACATCGGCTTCCTCACCGCCATGGGCCTGTCGGCTGCGGGCACCGTGGCCGTCGCGGTGCTCGTCTCGCTCACGCTTGTCCCGGCGCTACTCGGCCTGTTCGGGAAGAAGGCCTTCGCCGGCCGCATCCCGGGCATCGCCGGTAACCCCACGCGTCGCGGCAGGGTCCGCCACGGCGAGACCATGGGCAGCCGTTGGGTGCGCTTCGTCCAGCGCATGCCGGGCCTCGTCATGGCCGTCGCGGTCCTCGGCCTCGGCGCGCTCACCACGCCGGTGCTCCACATGCAGCTCGCGCTGCCCACCGACACGACCTCGGACCCAGACACGACGCAGCGCAAGGCGGCCGACCTTATGGCCGAAGGCTTCGGCCCCGGCATCAACGGCCCCTTCCTCGTCATCGTTAACGGTCAGGACGCCAACCCGGATTCCGCGGCGCTCGCCCCGTACATGGCGGCGCAGGCCGAAGGCACGGATCAGGACAAGGCGACGCTGAGCTCCTTCCTCTACACCGCCTCGCAGCTCAACCAGGTGGGCGGCGTGAAGCACGCGCAGCTCGTGGGCCTCAACGGCGAAGGCACCGCCGCGCAGGTCATGGTCACGCCCGAGACCTCGCCGTCTGACGCGCGTACCGAAGGCACGGCCCAGGCCCTGCGCACCGCCACCGAGGAAATCGCGGACTCCACTGGCGCCGACATCGGCATGACCGGCCTTACCGCCGTCCAGCTCGACATCACCGAGCGCCTCCAAGCCGCCATGCTGCCGTACCTGACCATCGTCGTCGGCCTCGCCATTCTCCTGCTGCTCGTGGTCTTCCGTTCGCTACTCGTTCCGCTCGTCGCCGGCCTGGGCTTCCTGCTCTCCGTCGGCGCGGCCTTCGGCGTCACGGTCCTCGTCTGGCAGGACGGGCTCACCGGCCTCGTCCCTGCGCCGGGCCCGCTCATCTCGTTTATGCCGATCTTCCTCATCGGCGTGACCTTCGGCTTGGCGATGGACTATCAGGTCTTCATCGTCACCCGCATGCGCGAGCACTTCATCCGCAATCCCCGCGGCTCGCAGGCCTTCCACGGGAAATACAACGCCGTTGAGGAATCGACCATCGTGGGCTTCGCCCAGGGCGCCCGCGTCGTCACCGCCGCTGCCATCATCATGATCGCCGTCTTCGTGGCGTTCATTGGCCAGCCGCTGCCGTTCATCAAAATCTTCGGCTTCGCGCTCGCCGCCGGCGTCCTTTTCGACGCGTTCTGCATTCGCATGGCGCTCGTGCCCGCAACGATGTTCCTCACCGGCCGCGCCACGTGGTGGATCCCGCGCTGGCTCGACAAGATCCTGCCCACCCTCGACATCGAGGGCACCAAGCTCGAGGAAGAGTGGGAAGCCCGCCACGCCGCAGAGCCTGTAGACACGAGCCACTAGTGCGAGGTGGTGCATTCAAGGGAAACCTGTCTTAGTATGGACCTTGTATTCCTCCTCGCATTGAGGTCTTCCGTTCAGCGGAAAGGCCGCGAGGGGGTCTTTTGTTTGCTAAGAAGCCCTGGAGCCCAGTGTTGTTGTACCGCGGGCAGCTCCTCGCGCGGGCGACCGGTACGCTGGTTCTCATGACAAAACCACTTCTGGATACCGACTTAAGCTTCGACGTGCACACGCGCCTGCCCGAAGGCACCGGCAAGCACGGCCGCACCGGCGTGATTCATACCCCGCACGGCGATATCCAGACCCCGGCGTTTATCCCGGTGGCGACGAAAGCGACGGTCAAGACGCTGACCCCGGAGCAGATCCGTCAGACGGGCGCGCAGGCCATCCTCTCCAACGCGTATCACCTCTACCTGCAGCCGGGCCACGACATCGTGGACGAGGCAGGTGGCGTCGCGGAGTTCGAGAACTGGCACGGCCCCACGTACACGGACTCGGGCGGATTCCAGGTCATGTCGCTGGGCGTCGGCTTTAAGAAGGTCCTCGCCATGGACGTCGCGAACCTTACTGAGGGCGATATCCGCGCGGCGAAGAAGGAGCGCATGGCGCAGGTCGACGAGGACGGCGTGGACTTCAAGTCCATCATTGACGGCTCGAAGCACCGCTTCACGCCGGAGGTCTCCATGCAGATTCAGCACTCCCTGGGCGCGGACATCATGTTTGCCTTTGATGAGCTCACCACGCTCGTCGACACTCGTCAGTACCAGGAGGAATCCGTCGCGCGCACGCACCGCTGGGCCAAACGCTGCCTCGACGAGCATGACCGACTCACCAACGCGCGCGCCGGAAAGCCCCGCCAGTCCCTGTGGGGCGTGGTCCAGGGCGCGCAGTACGAGGACCTTCGCCGCCAGGCCACCCGTGGCCTCGTGCAGCTTTCCGATGCCGCCGTCGCCGCCGGCATGCGCGGATTCGGCGGGTTCGGCATCGGCGGAGCGTTGGAGAAGGAAAACCTGGGCACCATCGTGGGCTGGGTCTGCGACGAGCTGCCGGAGGACAAGCCGCGCCACCTGCTCGGCATCTCTGAGCCGGACGATCTTTTCACCGCCATCGAGGCCGGCGCCGATACCTTCGACTGTGTTGCGCCCACGCGCTTGGGCCGCCGCGGCGGCGTGTACACGCTCGACGGCCGCCTCAACCTCATGGGCGCCAAGTTTAAGCGCGACTTTAAGGGAATCGACGAGGAGTTCGGCGGCTACGTCTCGGAGAACTACTCGCGCGCATACATCCACCACTTGCTTAAGGCTCACGAGTTCCTCGCGGGCACGCTGTGCACCATGCACAACCTGGAGTTCATGATTCGCCTCGTCGACAATATCCGGGCCTCCATCGACGGCGGCTACTACGAGGCCTTCCGCGACGAGTTCATGGGCCGTTACTACGCGAAAAAGTAGTAAAGCCCCTGGCGGGAAGCCAGGAGCAAGGGACGCGGGAGATTAGGCGGCACGGTCAAGCGGCACGTAATCCTCGCGCTTCTTCACCCACTTGATGACCTGCGTCGTGATGGGCAGCATGACCACCTCGCAGGCGGTCTTCCACAGGAAGCCCACGATGACGTAGTTGAGGAACCCGCCAACGGTAGCGACACCGATGACGGGCGCGGCGATGGCGCAGAAGATGACCGTGTCGCCCAGCTCGCCCACGACGGTGGACGCGATAAGGCGGCTAATGAGGCCCTTCTCGCCGGAGCGGGCCTTCATGCGCACGAGCGTGAACGAGTTGAGCAGCTGGCCCACGACGTAGCCGGCAAGCGAGGCGCCGAGGATCTGCGGCATGAGTCCGAGCGTGGCGGCGAAGGCCTCCTGGCCCTCATAGAAATCTGCGGCCGGCAGCCAGATCGCGATGTAGAAGGCGATGGCTGCGAGGATCGCCATCGCGAAGCCGATGGCCACGGCGCGCCGGGTGGACTTGAAGCCGTAGCACTCGGAGAGCACGTCGCCCACGATGTAGGCGAGCGGGAAGAGGAAGAACGCGCCGTCCGTGATGAGCGGGCCGAGCTGTACGCCCTTCGTGGCGTTGATATTCGAGATGAGGAACGTGACGACGAAGAGCGTGACCAGCCACGGATACAGCGTGGACTGTACCGGGATGAATCGGATGCTCTCGCCACGTGAATCCGTGGTTGCGGTTGCCGATTGAGTTGTCATGAGCATCAACTATGCCGCATGCGCGCGGTCTGCGCGAAACGCGCGCGATAGACTGGGCAGCTATGACACCAGCCGGACGTTATGCCCCTAGCCCCAGCGGCGACCTGCACTTTGGCAACCTGCGCACCGCGCTCATCGCGTGGCTCGCGGCGCGGGGCTCGGGGCGGCGCTTCGTGCTGCGCGTCGAGGACGTGGACACGCAGCGCTCTTCGGCGGACTCCGCGCAGCGCCAGCTCGAGGATCTCGCGACGCTGGGCTTGGACTGGGATGAGGTGCTCTACCAGCACGATCGGGACGCGGCCTACGAGGCGGCGCTCGAGACGCTGCCGTACTACGAGTGCTACTGTTCGCGCAAGGATATCCAGGAGGCCTCCCGCGCGCCGCATGCCATCCCGGGCCAGTACCCAGGGACATGCCGTGAGCTTTCGCGTGCCGCCCGTGCCTCCAAGCGCGCCGAGCTCGCCGCCCAAGGCCGGGTCCCGGCGCTGCGCCTGCGCGCGGAGGTCTCCGAGTTCACCGTGCACGACGCGCTGCACGGCGACTACACCGGCGAGGTGGATGACTTCATCCTGCGGCGCGGGGGCCAGGCGCCGGACTGGGCGTACAACCTGGCCGTCGTTGTCGATGACGGATTCCAGGGCGTGGACCAGGTTGTGCGCGGCGACGACCTACTTACTTCGGCGCCGCGGCAGGCGTACCTCGCGACGCTCCTGGGATTACACGTGCCCGAGTACATCCACGTGCCGCTCGTGCTCAACGCGGAGGGCAAGCGCCTGGCTAAGCGCGACGGGGCAGTGACGCTGCGCGAGCTGCTCGAGACCCGCAGCGTGGGCGACGTCGTGGAAGCGATGGCCGCAGGCCTGGGCTACGAGGGCGTGCGCTCCGCAGATGAGTTCCTCGAGGTCTTCGAACTCGGGCGGTTGGGCACGGAACCCAGCGTTTTCGAAGGATAATCTCGACCGCATGACAGTAGGGCGGCCTACACTGGTTTGAGTTGTTTCTTGAACTTGAAAACTGGGGAGTGCCGCGTGGAAGTCCTGTTGATCTTGGTCGCCTTGATGCTGCTGACGGTGGTTGTCGCCGCTGTCGGCGACAAGATCGGACTGCCCTGGCCGGTGCTGCTCACCATCCTCGCGACCGTCGCCGCGCTTGTGCCGAGCATACCCACCGATCTGGAGATCCCCGCCGAGCTCATCCTGCCCATCTTCCTGCCGCCGCTGCTGTGGTCGCTCGCGCGCCGCACGTCCTGGGGTGTCATCCGCGAGCAGTGGATGACCATCGCGTTGCTGTCCGTCGCGCTTGTGGTCGTCACCACCTTCACGGTGGGCTTTACCGCATACGCGCTGCTGCCGGGAATTGGCATCGCCGGCGCCATCCTCATCGGCGCGGCCATCGCCCCGCCTGACCCCGTGGCCGTCGACGCCGTCGCCGAGCCCGTCGGCATCCCGCGTCGTATTATCTCCGCCCTGCAGACCGAGGGCCTGTTCAACGACGCCGCGTCCATCGTCGCCTTCCACCTCGCGCTCGCCGCGGTCACGGCGCAGGGCGAGCTTTCTTTCGCAGAGGGCCTGGGGAACTTTGCCTACTCGGCGGTGGTGGCGACGGCGCTGGGATGGGGCATCGGCAGGCTCGCAGCCTGGTTTATTCGCGGCGTCCACGACTCGACAACCCGCAACGCACTGACCTGGGTTATTCCTTTCGCGACCTATATCGCAGCGGAGGAACTCGGCGCCTCCGGCGTCATCGCCGTGGTCATCGCGGCCATCGAGCTGCACTCGCGCGCGCCGATTCATGCGGAGGACCGCCTCTCCGGCCAGGGCTTCTGGGAGACGGTGGAGATGCTCTTTACCGGCGTCGCCTTCGGCCTCATCGGCCTGTCAGCCAATAACGCCATCAGCGCGGTGGGTGCGGATATCCTCCATTCCATCCTCGTGGGCGTCATCCTCTCCCTCGTGGCGTTTGCCGTGCGCGGGGTGTGGATGTACCTGTTTTACCTCATTAATCGCCGCTCGGGCCGCCCGCACCTGGCACCCCTGCGCCTCCAGGAGGTCCTGCTCATGACGTGGTCCGGCATGCGCGGACTCGTCACCCTGGCGCTGGTCCTCTCCGTGCCCTCCGGCGCATTCCCGTTCCACCACGAGCTCGCCGTCATCGCGCTCACCGTCCTCCTCGTGACCATGGTGATTCCCGGCCTGCTCCTGCCGTGGCTCATGCGCCAGCTGGATCTCACGACCACGGCCGAGGCCGCACACGACAAGATGCGCACCGCGATTACCGAGCGCGCCCGCAAGGCCGCCCTCTCCGCCTTGCGCCGCCACTACGCGGACGCCGACCCCGAGATCGCCGCCACCATCGACGACTGGTTCACCGACCGCCTGGGCGATGAGCTCGACGACGAGCAGAACCCCGACACCCGAGCCTGGAAGATCGAGAAGGCCCGCGAGAAGGCCACCGAGGCCCAACGCGTCGCCTACACCGCTGCCCAACAGGCCCTCGTGCGTATGCGCGGCGAGCGCGGCCTCAACCCACACATCGTGGACGAGGTCTTGGTCGAGGTCGACCGTATGGTTCTCGTGGCGGAGCACCGCTAGGCTGGCTTTCATGGATGCGCCTTCCGATGCCGCCGCTGCCGCCTTCGAGTACGCCGGGGCCGACGCCGCGATGGACTACCTTTACGACTTCTTTGACGCGGACCTCGCCGATCGCGTGCGCGCGGACCGCGCGCTCGTGCCCGAGGGCATGGAAGACCTGCTTGCCGCGCACTCGCTGGAAGACTACGTGTGGCTGTGGCTTAAGGACACCGGCCCCAATAGCTTCTGGCAGTTCCTCCTCGACGGCGCCGCGGACGAGGACTATCAGATTGAGGATGCCCGCTGGGCGCTGGGCATGAGGCTGAAAGAATGGGCGATGGATTCGCCGCCGCACATCGCGTGGTTCAAGGAAGACGGTTCTGAGCTCCCCGTGATCGCCTAGCCGCCGGGCTGGCGCTTATCCGACACGCAGATCATGGATGTTGAAAAGCGCACCATGGGCGCAAGCATGAGCACCGGCACGTACGTCGAGCCCGACTGTACCTTCGACGTCACCCTCCACCGCTCCAATCCCAACACCACGCGTGTCTGGGCTGAGGGCGCACCCGTGTACGGCGACGACGGGCGGATTGTGGGCATCATTGTCGGCCCGGCTGATAATGGCGGGGATAGTGCGGTGACGCCGTTGGGTCGGTTGGGATAGCCCGGTCCTGTTTCCTTCCTGAAACAGGACCGGACTTTCCGCGTTTTCCGTAGCCTCGGAACCATGATTATCTTCCTCGACGTCGATGGAACCTTGGTCAACTACTCCAACGAAATTCCCCCGTCGGCCGCGGCGGCCGTGCGTGCCGCCCGTGCGAATGGGCACGCCGTGCTGCTCAACACGGGTCGCTCACGCGCGGAGATTCCGCAGTTCCTGTGGGACTTGGGCGTGGACGGCCTCGTGGGCGCGAATGGTGGCTACGTGGAGCTCAACGGGACGGAAATCTACCGGCATTCACTCAGCGCGCAGCAGACCGCAGAAATTGTGGATTGGCTCACCGCGCGTGGCTGCGAGTTCTACCTCGAGTGCAACGCGGGGCTCTTTGCCAGCCCGGGCTTCGAGGAGGCCGCACAGGGGCCCATGGCCGCGTATCAGGCAGCCAAAGGGCGTGAGCCGGTGCCCGTCACCGTTGCCTTCCACGGCATGGTCTTCGGCGAGCAGCTCGCGCGTCTTCAGGCGCGCGACGACGTCAATAAGATCAGCTACATCCTGGGCAGCTACGCGGACTTCGAGGAGACCGCGCAGCGCTTCCCTGAGCTGGAGAATCACACGTGGGGCGGCGCCGGCGCCACCGCTCTTTTTGGCGACCTCGCGCCGGCGGGCGTGAGCAAGCAATCTGCCGTCGCCGCCGTGCTGGACCATCTGCATGCTCAGCCTTCCGATGCCGCCGCCTTCGGCGACGCCGCCATCGACCTCACCATGTTCGCCGCGTGCGGCACCTCCGTCGCCATGGGCAACGCCCCAGCAGACGTCCAGGCTGCCGCCACGATGGTCACCGACGACGTCGACGAGGATGGCTTGGCTCACGCCTTCGAGAAGCTCGGGCTGGTTTAAGATCCAAAAATCCCGACTCTAAAAGAGCCGGGATTTCCTTTGGCGGAGGATAGGGGATTTGAACCCCTGAGGGATGTGACTCCCGCACGCGTTCCAGGCGTGTGACATAGGCCGCTAGTCGAATCCTCCGCTGAGAAACATTATCAGGCCGTAGCAATCACGCAAAATCGCCAGCTCAGGCGAAGCTTTGGGGAGGGGAGGCTGCGGTGGGGTGGAGGGGGCATCGGAAGGCTGGGGCAACCTAGTTTGGAACGGACGCGGGGCAGCGGTTAAAGTAGGCAGCAGGATTCCGCGTGGCGTTTATCCTCTGAACTCCCCCAGGGCAGGAATGCAGCAAGGGTCAGGAGGCTCTGGCGGGTGCGCGGGGTCCGTTAATCGTTTTTCGGGGCGGGGAGTCGGCTACACTGTGTGCGGCATAGCAATTTGTTCATCACGTTAGGGAAGGCCACCATGTCGCTGCTATCACTCGATGCTGATCAGCTCAAGGAACTCGCTGAGCGCATCCGCAAGGACTACGCGGAGCTCAAGGCCAAGGGCCTGCAGCTCAACCTCACGCGCGGCAAGCCCTCCAAGGCACAGTCGGACCTGGCTAATGACCTGCTGTCCCTGCCGGGTGAGGACAACTACACCGACGCGGCGGGCAACGACCTGCGCAACTACGGCAACCTCGACGGCATCCGCGAGGTTCGCGAGCTGTGGGGCAAGCTGCTGGGCATCCCGGCGGAGAACCTCGTCGCGGCGGATAGCTCCTCGCTCAACATCATGTTCGACCTCATCTCGTTCGCGCACACGTGGGGCACGAACGACTCCGAGCGCCCGTGGGGCCAGGAGGACAAGGTTAAGTGGATTTGCCCGGTGCCGGGCTACGACCGCCACTTCGCGATCACCGAGAAGTTCGGCTACGAGCTCATCACCGTGCCTATGCTTGAGGACGGCCCGGACATGGGCGCTATCCGCGAGCTCGTCCAGGACCCACAGGTTAAGGGCATGTGGACGGTGCCGATGTTCTCCAATCCGACGGGCGTGACCATCTCGGAAGAGATCGCTCGCGAGCTCGCTTCTCTGGAGACCGCCGCCCCGGACTTCCGCGTCGTGTGGGACAACGCGTACGCGGTCCACACGCTCACCGAGGATTTCCCGCAGATTCTGCCCATCCTCGACTACGCGCGCGAGGCTGGCAACCCGAACCGTTTCTGGGTGATGTCCTCGACGTCGAAGATCACCTTCGCCGGCGCGGGCGTCGCGTTCTTCGCGTCCTCGCTGGAGAACCTCGAGTGGTACCGCTCGTTTGCGGGCATCCGCGGCATTGGCCCGAACAAGATTAACCAGCTCGCGCACTACGAGTTCTTCGGCTCGGCTGAGGGCGTGCGTTCGGTCATGCGCCGTCACGCAGCGCTCCTCGCGCCTAAGTTCGACGCGGTCCTGCGCATCCTCTCCGAGCGTCTCGGCGAGTACGAGGTCGCGCGCTGGACCGAGCCGAAGGGCGGCTACTTCATCTCGCTGGACGTCATCGACGGCACGGCGACGCGCGTGTGGGAGCTCGCCAAGGATGCCGGCATCGTGCTCACCAAGGCCGGCTCCGCGTACCCGCACGGCGAGGACCCCAACGACCGCAACATCCGCTTGGCGCCGTCCCTGCCGCCGCTGGCCGAGGTCGAGACGGCCATGGATGGCGTGGCCACCTGCGTCCTGCTCGCGGCGCTGGAGAAGCTCGGGGCGTAAATGAACGCCGCGGAGACCCAAGCCTGGTTGGCTAATATCATTCCGGCGCAGTTGCGCTTTGAGAATGACTTGGCCTACGCGTCGCTGGACAATGACGAGAACCTCGTCGCCACGACCCGCTTCGCGGAGGTCTCCACGGGGCTTTCCGCGGAGGGCATGGACGTGCGCGCGGAGATTCTCACCGTCGCCCGCGCCCCCTTGTCCTCCCTCGCCGCTCTTATCACGGAAGCCACTGAGCTTCTCGATGCCGCCCGCGTCATCCCCGCCCAGCCGGGCACCCTCCTGCCCAAGCTGGGCCCGGGTCGCCACGGCGTCCTCGTTGCTCCTTGGCTCTGGGGCGGGCCCACGCCACAGGTCAAGCTGGATGGCCGCTGGACGCTCATGCTTCAGCTCGTGGCGCTCACGGATTCCGAGTACGCCTATGCCGTCGAGGAAGGCGTGCCAGCGCTCCAGGACGCCGTCGCTGAGTCTGAGATCGACCTCCTCGACTGGTCGCGTTTCGAGTCTTAACCCCGCGTCTTTCCTGGCGCCTTTCTGGTCGCCGCCCGGCTTTGCCCGCGCGCGCTAGACGGTAGACTGTGCAATCGTGGCTCTTTACCGGAAATATCGTCCAGCAACCTTCGCCGAGGTGGTAGGCCAAGAGCAGGTCACCCGGCCCTTGTCCACCGCGCTCGACGCGGGGCGTATTAATCACGCCTACCTGTTTTCCGGCCCGCGCGGCTGTGGCAAGACCTCCTCCGCGCGCATCATGGCCCGCTCGCTCAACTGCGAGCAAGGCCCCACCTCGACGCCCTGCGGCGTGTGCGATTCCTGCGTCTCGCTCGCCCCCGGCGGCCCCGGCAATCTGGACGTCACGGAGCTCGACGCCGCTTCGCATAACGGCGTGGACGACATGCGCGATCTGCGCGACCGCGCCTACTTCGCGCCTGCCGAGTCGCGCTACCGCATCTTCATCATCGACGAGGCCCACATGATTTCGAATGCGGGCTTCAACGCGCTGCTCAAGGTCGTCGAGGAGCCGCCGGAGCACGTCATCTTCATCTTCGCCACCACCGAGCTGGAGAAGATGCTGCCCACCATCCGTTCGCGCACGCACAACTACCCGTTCCGCCTGCTCACCCCGTCCGCGATGAAGGGCCTGCTCCAGCGCACTGTCGCCGCTGAGGGTGTCACGGTCGAAGATTCCGTCTACCCCATGGTCATCTCCGCGGGCGGCGGTTCCCCGCGCGATACCCTGTCCATCCTCGACCAGCTCCTCGCCGGTGCTGGCCCCGATGGCCTCACCTACGATCTCGCGCGCCCGCTCCTCGGCATCACGGACATTTCGGTCATCGACGACGCCGTCGCCGCCCTCGCCGCCGGTGACAAGGCCGCGTTCTTCCAGCTTATCGATGCCGTCGTCGAAAGCGGCGAGGAACCCCGCCGCTTCGCTACCGACCTGCTCGACCGCCTCCGCGACTTGCTTGTGCTCCAAGCCGTGCCCGATGCCGTCGCCGCCGGCCTCGTCGCCGTGCCCGAGGATCGCGCCGAGGCCATGACCAACGAGGCCGCCGCCTTCTCCAACGCGCAGCTGGCCCACCTCGCCTCCGCGCTCAACGAGGAGCTGCCCAAGCTCCGTGGCGCCAGCTCCCCGCGCCTGCTCCTGGAAATCATGGGCGCGCGCTTGCTGTCCGCCCCGGCCCCCGCCGCTGCCCCCGGCCCGGCCCTCGGCCCTTCCGGCGCCACGGCTGGCGTTCCCGCGGCATCCGCCGCCGCCTCGGCCGCTGGCCCCGGCGCCCCCGCGGCCTCCGTGCCGTCTGCCACCGCCGGCGCGCAGACCGGCGCCCAGGCCGGTGCCGCGCTCCTCGCCGCTCGCCGCGCCGCCTCGGCCGCGGCCGCCACTCCGCCGGCCCAGCCCGCGCCCCAACAGCCTGCCCAACAACAGCCCGCGCAGCGACAGGAACAACAGCAACCCACGCAGCCGCAACAGCCCGCCCCGCGCCAGGAGCAGCAGCCAGAGCAATCCCAGCAGCCTACGCAGCAGCGACAGGAGCAGCCTCAGCCAGCTCAGCTTGCCGCGCCGCAGCCGGAGCAGCCCGAGCAGACCCAGCCCGCGGCCGAGACTCCGCAGCAGCAGACCGCCCCGGGCCCCGAGCTTCTCGAGCAGATTCGCGCCTCGTGGGCCGAGCTGCGTGCCGCGATTGGCCAGCGCAACAAGGTCGCCGAGATCATGCTCACCGAGGCGCGTGTCCTCGGCCTGCGCGATGACACGCTCATCCTTGGCCACACGACCGGGGCGCTTGCGCACCGCATCAACGATGAGGCGAAGAACAAAGACATCGCCGCCGTCCTCGCGGAGAAGACGGGCACGACGCTGAAGGTCGAGTGCATCGTCGGCACCTCGCCCGAGGCCGCCGGCCTCCCGCCGCTCGCGCAGCCGCGCCAGGCGTGGAACCCCAATCAGCCCGCCCGTGAGACGGACGACAAGGAGGCAGAGAGTCCTAACGAGCCCCAGCCTTCCGATGCCCCCTCCACCCCCGCGCCGACGTCGGCATCGGGCTGGGGCGCCCCACGCCCCATCGGCGAGGAAGCTGAGTCGGCTGAGCCGGCCCAGGAGTCTGCGCCCCAGGAGTCGGCTGAGTCATCCCCGCAGCCGACCGCCCGTGAGGGCTGGGGCTCGCCGCGACCGATCGGCGAGGAAGCACAGCCTGCCCAGCAGGAGACGCACCATCACCTGCCGCCGCGTCCCGACCCGACGCCGCACCTGCGCCGTGAGGAGGCCGCCGAGGCACATCCTCAGCAGCCACTGCCGTCATCAGCGCCCGCGTCGCAGCAACAGCCGCAGGACGACAAGCCCGATTGGCGCAGTCGCATCGCGCAGGCCGCGGAGTCCAAGCGCCAGGCCTACGAGGAGTGGAACAAGCACACGCCGTCGTTTAGCGACGGCGTGCCGCTGCCGCCGGACCCGGGCCCGGAGGAAGACTTCGCACCGCCGGAGTTCCTGCCGCCAGACCCCGAGGCCGGCCAGGCGCCTCCGCGTCCCGACATGCAGCAGCTGCAGCAGTCGGCGCCGCAGAACGCCGCCCCGGCGCAGCAGCAGGCCCAGCCAGCTCAACCGGCCCAGACTTCCCAGCCTGCACAGAACACGCAGCCTGCTCGGCCTGCCCCACAGCAGCCGCAGCGCATGCCGCAACGACCGGCTGCAACGCAGCCGGAGTCCGCGGCGAGCGCGGCGCAGGCGCGCATGGCGGCGGCGAGGGCTCAGGCGACTGGAGGCGTGGGGGCATCGGCAAGCGAGGCAGCGCCTGGGGCGCCGGTGGACCGCGACGAGGAAGAACGCATGATGGCCGAAGAAGCCCGTACCGCGGGCCAGCATGACCACCGCACCGCGATGGAAGTCGCCGTCGAGTTGCTCGAGCAAGAGCTCGGCGCGCGGCGGGCCTGACGGGTACACTGGTTCGAAGTAAAATTCACCCTACGAAAGGCACTACGATGACCACCCCGGATCCGCAGCAGCAGGGCTTCGACATGCAGGAACTCATTAACCAGGCGTCCCGCGTGCAGGCCGAGCTGGCGAAGGCGCAGGAGGAGATCCTGGCCACCAACGTCACCGGTACCGCCGGCAACGGCCTCGTCTCCATCACCATGACTGGCGGCGCGGAGCTCGTCGACCTGCAGATTGACAAGTCCATCGTGGACCCAGAGGACGTCGACACGCTCAAGGACCTCATCATCGGTGCTTACAAGGAAGCACACGCGGCAGCCGGTAGGCTGGCACAGGAGAAGATTGGCCCGCTGTCGCAGGGCATGGGCCAGTCGCAGCAGAACTATGACGGTCCGAACTTCGGTGACGTCTTCGGCCAGCAGTAAACTTGGCCCCTGAAAGCCGCGGTTCTGCCGCGGCTTTTGTGCGTTTTATATAAGGAGTTTGCGTGTTCGAAGGACCGCTGCAGGACCTCATCGATGAGTTTTCGCGTCTGCCGGGAGTGGGGCCGAAGTCGGCGCAGCGTATCGCGTTCCACGTGCTGCACATGGAACCGGAGGACATCACGCGTTTGCAGGACGCGCTGGGGGCGGTGCGCGACGGTGTGACGTTCTGCCGTATTTGCTGCAATATCTCGCGCGAGGACGTGTGCCGGATTTGTATCAACTCGCAGCGTGACGCGTCGACGATTTGCGTGGTGGAGGAACCCAAGGACATCCAGGTCATCGAGCGCACGGGTGAGTACAACGGGCGTTATCACGTGCTGGGCGGGGCGCTTGACCCGCTGGCGAATATCGGGCCGAAGAACTTGAACATCGCGCAGCTGCTCCAGCGAATTGGCGGGGTGCTCGAGGACCGCGAGCTCGCGGATTCCACGCCGGAGCACCCGCTTTACGATGCCGCCCCCGACATCAAGGAGGTCATCCTCGCCACCGATCCCAATACGGAGGGCGAGGCGACGGCGTCCTACCTCGTGCGGTTGCTGCGGGACTTCCCGGATTTGAAGATCACGCGACTAGCGTCGGGTATGCCGTTGGGCGGGGACTTGGAGTTTGTGGATGAGTTGACGTTGTCGCGTGCGCTGTCGGGGCGTCTGGCTGTGCGTTAGTTTTGGGGGCCTGTCCGCGTGCGCGCGACAGAGTACCGGATTCCTGGGTGGGGTGCCAGGATCCCG
>NZ_KQ961779.1:0-547 GCF_001563605.1 Corynebacterium sp. CMW7794 | reverse complement strand
AATAGGGTGTCCACTAAACGAGGGTAACCTCAACGTAGTACGCAGTACGGACTGTTTCTAGGGGACTACTCCAGATAGGACTCCAGGCGGGCTACATCATGCGGGCGCAGTGTTCCATCATCACGCGGCACAATCGTGCCGTCTTTCTCCCAATCAACGATCAGGCCTTCCACAGCCGAGCGAATATCCACGCGGGCCGTAGACCTCAAGTCATAACGGTTATAGTTCGCATCGTCGGACAGCAGGCGGCGGGCGATATGCTTCCGGGCGCGGGCCAAAAGTTTCTGCTCTTTGACCTCACTGCGTTCTTCCGCTTCCTGTTCCCGTTTCTCCGCCATGGCCTGCCTATCGCGCCGGGCTATGGCATCGAACTGTGAGAGCACCGCATCATGCTGCGCCATCACGACGTAGGAGAGTTGCCAATCCTCCATCGTGACTTCCGTAAATCGTCCGTCCAGCATGGCCAGGGCCACGGCTACTTTCAGGCGCAGCAGGTTGGCATGCCCGCCTATATCGGCTCTTCCGGTTTTAGAGTGCATTGATTTTG
>NZ_KQ961778.1:0-6290 GCF_001563605.1 Corynebacterium sp. CMW7794 | reverse complement strand
CCCCGACGTGTCTACTTTCCAGGGGTCAGGCCCTCGTGCGGTGAGCCAGACTTCCCCATCGTCGTCCGCTGATGCTGGGGCATCGTGTGATCAGCAGTGACACCGATGACGCGCACCTGGTGCTCGAGTTCGTCCATCAAGTCCGATGTCCAGTCGAGTTCCGAGATGGCTTGGGTGTGGAAGGCAAGCTTGGCGCACAGGTCGACGGGCCCAGTCTCATTTTCACGTATTTTCACCCGCACATCACCAAGGGCGTTGAAGGCGACTTCGCGCAGGAGTGTGGATTGGTCGAGCCAGCATGCGACGTAGAGCCAGTTGCCGGGGGGATTTTGGTCCGGGTGTTGGCTTCATGGTGCGGACTTCGGGTGGTGCAGGCCGTGAGTATTTGAGGCTGTCGAGTTCGCGGTAGAGGTTGGCGAGGTCGCGCGCCAGCTGGCACTGGGGTTGCTCGTCGGTCTTCATGAGTTCTCCTCGATCTAGTTCTCGATGACTCGGCCTTCGGCTACGAAGAGACCGCGGGCTTATTGTTTGACTTCGTTTGGGCATACTCCGTTTTCGATGAGCAAGGCTAGGAATGCGGCGATGAGGCTGCTGCCGATGCCGGGGATTCGGGTGAGGCCGTTTTGCGGCGTTCACAGGTGTCGGGGGTATGCGGTAGCAATTAGGCGGTTTTGTGCGACAATCGCGCTTCTGGCCGGGTTTTCCGACGGGCAGGGTGTGGTCGCATTTGTAGGCCACTGGAGCTTTTGCTGGTGTGCCGGTGCCGGACGTGGCGCGGGTGCTGGGTCATACGCCGGCGCAATTATTGAAGACCTACACGCATGCGTTGCCGGGTAGTGGGGATCGTGTGGCGGCTGCTATCAGTGCGTCTGTGGGGTGCGGGATTTCTGCGGGATCGCCGGGCTTGCGGGTTGTGGGATAGTGACTGTGAGCTGGCCATTTATGTAGTTTTGGGAATGTGGGCGAATGAGTCGACCATAAGCCGGATTCTGTACGCCGCCCGTGTGGGTGGCGCGACGAACATCCATCTAGACCAACCGTTGCCAGTTGGTTCAAGCAGCTACCTTCAGGCTTAGGCGAGCAGCCCTCAATCACCTGAGCAGGCCCGCCAGTGGCGAGCCGTGATGCCTTGCTCCCAGTGGGGTTTACCCAGCTACCGCCATCGCTGACGGTACTGGTGCGCTCTTACCGCACCGTTTCACCCTTACCGGTTCCGCACAGCGTTCGTTTCCGAACGGAGTGAGGAAACGGCGGTCTACTTTCTGTTGCACTTGCCCGCGGGTCGCCCCGGGTTGCTGTTAGCAACCACCGTGCTCTGTGGAGTCCAGACTTTCCTCGGCGTCCGCTGGCCGCTGTGAAAGCGGTAGTTCGGCGCGTCGCGTTCGTCCGGTCGGCTCATTCGCGACTTTCTAGTCTAGCCCCAGGTGCGAGACATCGTTAATCGAGCGGACGAGCGAGCCCGAATCCCAGAACTCGACGACGGAGACGGAGGCCAGGTCGAGGAAGATGTGGTTTACGGTCGCGGCGCCGGTGCCGAGGGCCTGGCGCAGGAGATCCTTGATGGGGCCCACGTGGCTTACCACGAGGACGGTCTTTCCGGGGTACTCATCGACGAGGGCGCGGCGGGCTTTGAGCACGCGGCGGTGCAGCGCCTGCTGGGACTCGCCGCCCGGCGGGGCGATGGACGTGTCCTCGAGCCACTCGGAGTGTAGTTCGGGGTCGCGCTGGTGGGCTTCGTCGAAGGTGTGGCCTTCCCAGGCGCCAAAGTCCATCTCGCGCAGGTTGTCGGCGGTGAGCACAGGCAGGTTCACAGCGGAGCCGACAGCCTGCGCGGTGTCGCGGCAGCGTTGCAAAGGGCTCGAGACGATGGCATCTATGCTCCAGCGGGAGGCGGCGCGGGCGGCGGCCTCGGCTTGGGCGCGGCCCGCGGAGGACAGCTCAGCGTCGGTGCGCCCGGCGTACTGGTGGGCCTCGCTCATGGCGGTGGCACCGTGCCGCAGGAGGATGAGGCGCGTGACGGGTCCGCGCTCCCCGAGCCAGGACAGGTTGGAGGCAGGAATAGGGGTCTCCGAGTCAGAGGCCGGCGCGGGGGCGGGAGACGGAGTCTCGGTAGCGGGGGCATCGGCACGCTGGACAATGCCGACGGGGTGCCCGGCAGCACAGGCGTCCATGGCGTCGTTGGACAGGGCGTCGGCCACCTTGTTCTTCGCACGCGGGACCCAGGTAATGGAAAAAGACTGGAAGCCAGAGATGATCCGGCGGGCCTCGAGCGCGAGCTTTTGCATGTCCGGGTGCTTGATTTTCCAGCGCCCGGAAATCTGCTCGACGACGAGCTTGGAGTCCATGTAGGTCTCCACCTCGGTGGCACCTAGGTCGCGGGCGGCCTCGAGGCCACGCAGGAGTCCGTGGTACTCGGCGACGTTATTGGTAGAACCCTTGCCCACGACGTAGGCGATTTCACGCAGGACGGTGACTCCGTCCGCGGCGTAGACGACGGTGCCGGAGCCGGCGACGCCGGGGTTGCCGCGCGAGCCGCCGTCCGTGTACATGACGACCTTCATTGACCAGCCTTTAAAAAATAGTTAGCGAACGAGGAGCGCGCCGCAGTCCGGGCACTCGGGCAGCTCTTCTGGAGCGGCGCCGCGGATGGAGCCCACGGCGGCCGGCGGGAGCTCGATGTAGCAGGATCCGCACGCGCGGTTCTTGAACTTCGCGGCGCCCACGCCGTTTTCGACGCGGAGGCGGTCGTATTCCTCGAGCACGTCCGTGGGCAGCAGGTCGCGCAGCTCAGAGATGCGCACCGTGGGATCCGGCTGGGCCTCGCGGGCATCGCGGGCAGCCTGAGCTTCGCGGCGGGCGGCCTCAAGCTGACGCTCGGCCTCGGAAATCTGGGCGCCGTGGACGTCCACGTTGTTGCGCAGCGCGTGAATCTCGTTGTGGGCTTCCTGCAGCTCGCTCATGAGATCCGCAATGCGGGACTTCGCGGTGTAGCGGTCGTGCTCCAGGTCACGGCGCTTTTCCGGGTCGAGTTCGGCGGTGAGCTGCGCCTTGTCGTCGCGCTCGCGGCGACGCAGCTTGCGCTCGTCAGACTGGATGCGCAGAATCTCCGCCTCCATATCGTCCACAGCCATCTGGGCCGAACCCGCGGCGTTGCGCAGGCGGGCGAGCTTCTGTTCCTGCTTGGCTACTTCCTTCTCCTCAGGCAGCTGTCCATCTACAGCCACGCCCTGGGAGCGCTGGAGGTTCGCCAGCTCGAGGAGTACCTCGTGCAGTTCTACGCGCAGTTTCATAGTTCAGTTCTCCTTGTGTGCGCTGATCGTCCATGGGTCGGTGCGCAACTCGATAATCTCGGCGCTGACGCCGGTTGCCTCCACCACAATATCGCGCGCCTGCCCGGTCCACGGAAATTCGCTCGCCCAATGTGCGGTATCGATCACCGCGATATCGTGTGCGCGCAAGGTCTCATCCACCGGATGGTGGCGCAGATCCGAGGTCACGTACACATCCGCGCCGAGCTTCGCCGCCGCCTCCAGGAAGCTATCGCCCGAGCCGGAGCTCACCGCGACGGTCTCCACCGTCCGGTCCGGGTCGCCGGCCGCGCGCACGCCCCACACCGTCTCCGGCAGAGCATTGGCCACCTGCTGCGTAAATTCCCGCAGACGCATAGGCCGCTCAAGCTTGCCGATGCGCCCCAGCCCCAGCGCCGTGTCCAGGTCCTTACGGCCGACTGTCTCGACGACCTCGAAGGCCGGCACCTCGTACGGATGCGCCTCAAAGATCGCCTGTTCAATGGCACCGCGCTTCGAGGAGGGCGCGACAAATTCCACGCGCAGTTCGTCGACGCGCTCAAGCTTTCCGATGTCCCCTTCCGCCGGGTTGGCTCCCTCCACCGGCTTGAATTGGCCCTGGCCCGCAAATTCGAAGGAGCACTCGTGGTAATTGCCGATGGCGCCAGCGCCCGCGGCGAAGACGGCGGCCTTGACGGTCTCGGCATCCTTGGCCGGGACGTGGAGTCCCCAGTGGTCGATGACCTCAGGGTCGACCGGCACGATGGGACGGCCAGGCTTTATGCCCACGAGCTCGGCGAGGCGATCGTTCACACCCGGGCGGGCCTTGTCCGCGTTGGTATGCGCGGCGAAAAGGGCAACCCCTCCGGCGAGGAGGGTGTGGACGACCTTGCCCTTAGGGGTATCGGCAGCAACGCTTGTCACGCCGCGCAGCAGCAGCGGGTGATGGACAATGAGCATGTCGGCGCCGATCGCCACGGCACGCTCGGCGACGGCCTGCGTGCAGTCGAGCGCGAAGGCTACTTTCTTCACCTCGGCCGCAGGGTCGCCGCAGATAAGCCCCACCGCATCCCACTTCTCCGCCAGGTGCGGCGGGTAGGCCGCATCCATCACCGCGCGAATGTCGCCAACAGTAGTCATAATCTCGCTTTCTCGTTTCGGGCTCTGGCCCACTATCCTAGACGCCATGACCACACCTCATGTCGACTCCGGCGAGCCGGATAAGCGCCTGCACCTCGTCTTTGTTTGCACCGGCAATATCTGCCGCTCCCCCATGGCCGAGGTCATTGTCCGCGACGCCATGGAAAACGACATGCTCGATCTCGCCGCCCGTACCTCTTCGTGCGGCCTCGGCGGCTGGCACGTGGGCCAGGGCGCGGACGAGCGCGCCATCGCCGAACTGCGCCGCGCTGGCCACGACGGCGCCGCCCACCGCGCCGCCCAGCTGGGCGAAGAACACATGGACGCCGACCTCTTTATCGCCATGGACTCCGGCCACCGCGAGGAACTCCTCAAGCGCGGCGTTGATCCGGAGCGCGTCGTCCTCATGCGCTCCTTCGACCCGAATGCGTCTGGCCCCGATGTCGCTGACCCGTATTACGGGACGGAGGACGACTTCACGACGACCCGCAAGAACATCGAAGCGGCGGTTCCCGGGCTACTCGATTGGATTCGCGAGAACGCGTAGACTTCCCAACTGTGTTGAAGACGTTTCTCAAGCCCCAGTGGGTTCTGCTCACGCTCTTCGTCGTGGTCTTTTCCTACTTCGCATTCACCACGCTCGCGCCGTGGCAGCTGGGCAAGGACCACGACATCGTCGAGCGCAATCACGAGATCGAGGCCGCCTACGAGTCCGATCCCGTCCCGCTCACTGATGCGGTGACGTCCACCGGCGAAATCGCCAACAAGGAATGGACCCGCGTCACGCTGCAGGGCCACTACCTCGCAGACAAGGAAGTCCTCCTGCGTCTGCGCCCCGTCGAGTCCGGCCCCACGTATCAATCGCTCGTGCCCTTCGAAACGAACGACGGTCTCACCATGCTCGTTGACCGCGGCTGGGTCGCCGCCGGCGAGGGCAACGCCGTGCCGACCATCGAGCCGGCCCCCACCGGCGAAGTGACGCTCACCGCGATGCTGCGCACCGCCGAGCGCGTCCACACCTCCGCCCCCATCGAGGACCAGGGCTACACGCAGGTCTACTCCATCAACCCCGGCCAGGTGGGCAAGCTTGAGAACCTCACGCTGGGCACGGACTACGTCCAAATTTCCCACGACGACCAGCCCGGCGTGCTCAACCCCATTCCGGTCCCCCAACTCGACCGCGGCTCGCACCTGTCCTACGGCTTCCAGTGGATCGCCTTCGGCATCATGGCTCCGCTAGGCCTTATCTACTTCGTCTACGCCGAGCTGCGTGAACGCCGCCGCCTGCGCGAAGAAGAAGCCGCCATGGCCGCCGCCGCGACGACCGACGCCGAGGCCGCTGCCTCCGCGCCGGAGCCCTCGCCGGAACCGGCTGAGTCCTCTGAGTCTGCGGAATCTGCTCAAACAGCTGCAGCGCCTGCCGCGACCGCAGCACCCGCGACCACCCCCGCTGCGCCCGCGTCGCGCCGTTCCCGCACGCGCTACGGCGACGCGAAGCCGGACTACTACGAGAAGTTCAACAAGCGCGGGCGCGAGCGCTTCTAGTCAGACTATGAGACGCCCTTGCCACGTCAGGTGATTGAACCTAAAGACGGCTTTCGCAACGGCGGACCGGATTAAGTTCAAGGAAGTGTGCGGCTCATGCACGAAACCCCGTTCTGCGAGCCAGAACGGGGTTTCTTGTGGTGCGGCATGGGGTGTCTGGTTCCGTGACATCGATCCGCTATGTCTCGCGACATCGATCCGCCCACCCACGCCTCTGATGTCCGACAACACCGTTCCGCTGTTCCACCCAAACTAAGCCGGCCTGCACAAATGAGTCCAACTGAAGGGCCTGACCCCTGGAAAGTAGACACGTCGGGG
>NZ_KQ961777.1:0-1619 GCF_001563605.1 Corynebacterium sp. CMW7794 | reverse complement strand
ACCGAAAGACAAAAAGTGTCTTTCGGCCCTCGCTGCTTTTACGCGTTTTACAGGGACGCCGCACACCCCTATATGACAGGCCCATCCACGCGCCGGCGTGTCATTGGTGAAACATGAACGAGTCACAACACTCTCTTCGGTTTGTAGACGACTCATTCACACTTCAACGCACGTAGCGGAGAGACGTCTCAACTGTGTCTTCAGTCGCTGATACGCGATCACAGCGTCATTCGAGCCAGACCTGTCCCGCGCCTTCTCGCCAGCGAGCTCGAAACCGTGCTTGAGCGTGGTTATCCGGTCATCTGGTTGATGAGTGACGCAGTGTAATTGATATAAACCTGGGGTAGGTTCCAACGTAAATGCGCATCGCACTTATCAGTGGTGTACTCGCGATGTGACTTTGCTGTAGGCCGCATTGAGAATCCTGGTTGGTCCGGTCGAGTCGTTGTCGACTGTGTTCTTGAATGCGACGGAACAGCCAGTCGCCGAAGCCGTAGAGTCTGCCTTGCTCGGCTTACTCTGGAGTAGTCACGAAGCGTCATCGGAAGTGGCTCCGCAGGGCATTCTCATCGTTAGCCCCGCCAGCTGCCTTTATTGCTGAACAACAGACGCAAATGTTTTGCGGCCCGAATACGACGTGGCAACTGCCAGCAAGATGGCCAGAAGTACATTCCATTGGGCAAGGACCGCAAAAGAAGCAAGCCCTCTAAGTCTCCGTTGGATGACGTAATACTGAAGCGAAAGCCCTTCTTGCCCAACTCAAAACTTCGTGTGGTCGCTCAGTTCCGACCGAGGTTTGGCGAAGTCGTGGCGTAGTGCAGGGCAGCTAGCGGCAGCGCGAGCTGTGCTGCGTATTGAAGGCGATTGAACACTACGTCGTTGGGAGCAAACACGAGCGGAATGCCGGCCAGTAAGCCAGCGAGCAATAGCAGCTGACGAGCCGATAGTCTACCTATAGTTGCAAGCAAGCTAACGGCATGCGGTACCGCCAGCATGAGCATCAGCTGGAATAGTCGTAAAAGCACAGTTGTAAGTAGCGCGCCACTTTGCCGCCGGGGGGATGTGAACCAAGAGTCTGAAAGTTATTGAGGTATATCGCTTCGTGCGGATGCGGGAATCGGCAAGCCACTTGACTTCCCAATTTCCTCCATTAATCGGTGGCTATTGCCGCGGAGAATTGCCTCCCCAGCGTGCAAACGCGGTAACAGTCACGGCGTGCGTTAGAAATGTGGGTGCTGACGACGCCGCTCCAAGAATTAGTGAGGTTGAACATAGCCGATACCGTCGCATTTCGATGAGAGGACTTCTTTGTTCATCGTACGAGCTACTTCCTAGGTTTGATCGAAAGCCGGAAAGGACTCCTGTAGCGCGCGCCTGTGCCGGCTAAAGCTGACGGTGCCTTCAGAATTGCCATCTGAAGCCGTTCTGGTAGCGGTCTCCCACCAGGAACTTCGGCGTACGGCTTTTGAGGGCAGTCGACAAGCCGCAGCAGATGGGTACGGTCCCTTCTCAGACGCCACTGAATCAGTTGGTCGCCGAGGATTGCCATCTGATTGTTCTCCATGAGTACCGAAGATAAGGGCTGTGTCCTGCAGATTTGTGTGTTTTCAGATCGCTGT
>NZ_KQ961776.1:0-950 GCF_001563605.1 Corynebacterium sp. CMW7794 | reverse complement strand
GCGGGCTCATCCCCGCTCACGCGGGGAGCACCCGTCGCAGCGGCGTGCGGTGCGACGTGTGCGGGGCTCATCCCCGCTCACGCGGGGAGCACTGGGTGTCTCCCATTTCCAGTTGAATCCGGTGAGGCTCATCCCCGCTCACGCGGGGAGCACTTGAGGGGCCATAGGGTGTCTGGGGCCCAGTCGGGCTCATCCCCGCTCACGCGGGGAGCACTGTTCTCACCCGTGCCCTCGAAGCAGGCGACACGGCTCATCCCCGCTCACGCGGGGAGCACCATTTCTTCATCGGCCCAGTACACGTCATCCTGGGCTCATCCCCGCTCACGCGGGGAGCACACGGACGCCCCGGCGGATCTCGTTTCGTTTGAGGGCTCATCCCCGCTCACGCGGGGAGCACGCCGCCTAGCTTCTCTTAGGGTGCGTGTTTGGGGGCTCATCCCCGCTCACGCGGGGAGCACTATATGCCACTTAAGTTACTGTGTCAACCTGGGGGCTCATCCCCGCTCACGCGGGGAGCACTCTGCGTTGGGGGTGGTGAGGGTGTACATGGGGGGCTCATCCCCGCTCACGCGGGGAGCACCGTCCTCGGGTTGTGTGAGTTGGTCGATGATGGTGGCTCATCCCCGCTCACGCGGGGAGCACGGAAGCCCCTGCACTAAGAAAGTGCCGGGGCCAGGCTCATCCCCGCTCACGCGGGGAGCACTTCCTCCACGATCTCACGTCCTCCACGTCAAAGGGCTCATCCCCGCTCACGCGGGGAGCACAATTCGACCGGTGCGTGGTAGACCTCGATGTCGGGCTCATCCCCGCTCACGCGGGGAGCACGCGTCGATAATCTTCGACGGGCCGTATGGTTTGGGCTCATCCCCGCTCACGCGGGGAGCACGCCTCGGTGACGGGCTTGGTGATGGTGCCCGCGGGCTCATCCCCGCTCACGCGGGGAGCACCCG
>NZ_KQ961775.1:0-2412 GCF_001563605.1 Corynebacterium sp. CMW7794 | reverse complement strand
TCCACTACGTGTCCACGATTTGCGGGCAACCCCACGTTGAACTTGTTACGTCCACAGCCCGGCGCGCCTGACGCGTCAGTGTGACTGATGGGGAGGGGCAGTAACGGGCCCGTGTCTGGCGTGGGTGAATGATGGGCCTGGAATTTTATTCAAGTTTGGGCTGTGATTTACCTAACTACCCTGATTCGTATCAACAGGTTTCAGTTTGTTTCAGTAAGTCCGTGGAAGTCCGTGGAAGTCCCATTGACATTAGGTGACATTTATTTCGAGTGCTTATTTTTCGGCCTGAACTGTGACAATCGTTGCCATGGGGGGTTAATAGCGGAATTATTGTCTTATGACACAAAAACAAATGATGACGCTAGACGATGCGTCAAGGTACACAAAGATTTCCATCCGCACCCTACGCCGCTACATCGCGGAAGGCCGATTGGTCGCCTACCGCGCAGGCCGGACGATCCGCCTGCGCCCTGATGATGTAGACGCAATTTTCACCCCTACCAACAAGTGGAATGAGGGCGTAGCGTGAACCAACAGCCCACGACAAAGGATCGCCTGATCTTTCTGCGGGAACTCGTGTGCCTGCATTTCGACGGGATTAAAGACTGGGCTACGGGGTACCCAGAAATCTCTGACTATTTGGAAGCCCAGTGTGATACTGCTAAAGCATTCATTTCGCGAGAACTAGAAGCCCTGGGGATTCACAACTGCCCGGAAACCTACAGCAATGGCGTGCCCGTGTATTTCCACCATGAGCGTTACGGCTACTTCCTGCAAAACCCGGAACTACTTAACGGATGCCCTGTAAGGGAGTTCTATATAGGTGGTTCCCCTGCGGCTGATGCGGTGAGAGACGACGATGCCGATGCACAGTAACGAAAACGCCCACCCCACGGTGCAAGTGGAACAGGCGCTCAACGTAGAAACCGACAATGAATCTACTGCCAACCATACAGCCCGGGTAGAGCTCGCACTACTTGCTGGACTCATGATGCTTCCTGCGCGCCGGGTGCTGGAGATCGCGGCCCGGGTAGATGAGCGTGATTTTTACGATGGTCACCACCGGACTATCTACGCGCATATCTGTGCAGCAGCACATGAGATGGAAAGCCGGAGTGAAGCTGATGCCATAGTTCACCCCACGGTGGTGCAGCTGCGCCTGCAGGGCACTGGGGAGCTATCCCACGGCAACACAGCCAGCGCGCTGATACAGGCCACCACAGGGGCGCATGTACCGCCTTCCTGGTCTGGAGTCCTGGAGCTGGCAGACGGGCTGAAGGTGCAACGCCTGCGCCGTGCTATGCGCACAGCCGGAGCCGGTCTAGTGGAGTCTGCGGAAGGCTCTGCGGACGATATGGCCCGTGCTCTGCATGATGCTGGCTTCCTTCCTTCCCTGGCTCTGCGCGCCGGGCTGGAGGTGACAGCGTGACCCAGCAGCCTAAAGAACAGTGGGAGTGGGTGCGCTACTTCCTGCAGAACCGTGCCCGTGCTGCGGCCCGCATGACACCACTAGCCGGAGGTCACCGTGACCTTATCGCCCCGCAGTCTGATGCACCCCGGCGCGCCGGGAAGTCGGGAGGTGACCATCATGTCTAGTTCATTCTGGGAGTCTCGCACCGCGTTGCAGATGATCTATAAGGGGGCGGTAAAGCGCAATACAAGCCCGTGGGCGGTGCTAGGTTTCTGCATGGTCAAAGTGATTGCAGCCACCCCGCCTGCTCTCGTGTTGCCCCCGCTTATCGGCGGCTATGCGTCCCTTAACCTGATGGTTGCTATTGCGGGTCATTCTGGGCAGGGTAAAGGCGCTGCGTATGCCGTAGCGGAGGAAGTGTTAGACCTGCACGATACTGGCTATTTCCCCGTGACTACCAAAGAGTTAGACGCGGGAACAGGCGAAGGCCTGGCTGCGGCTTTCGTCTCGGAGACTGAAGGGGAACCACCGATACAGCGGGCGATCCTGCATGAGTCCGAGATAACCAACATGGCAGCGCTCGGAGGCCGCAGCGGTGCCACCCTTAACCAAACACTGCTGAAGGCGGCTATGAGTGAAGCTATCGGTTTCGGGAACAAGACGGATAAGACACCCCGCCTGGAGCGGCACAGTTACCGCTTGGGCGTGACCGTGCAAGTGCAGCCACGCAACGCGAAAGAGTTGCTGAAGCATGGCGCTAGTGGCCTTCCGCAGCGTTTCCTGTTCCTTCCGGTACGTGCGGAAGATGAGCTAGGCAAAGGCGGCACTGTCTGGGATCACAAGGTGAAGGTGCCAGCGTTTCCGGAGCGGACGGTAATCACCCTTCCTGAGGAAGTGAAAACCTACATCATCGAGCAGTACCACGAGCGCGCCCGCCTCAACCTGGCAGACAACCCAGACGATATAGGGGCTCTTCCGGTTTTAGAGTGCATTGATTAGTT